>CAMLDH010000072.1 GCA_946478765.1 uncultured Oxalobacteraceae bacterium
CTCCACCCAGATCCGCCCGCCGTGCCGCTCCACGATCTTCTTGCAAATCGCCAGAACTCGCCTTCGGGTTCCGCCCGCACCGCAATCTACGGCGGCTGGCCGGCCCGGAACTTGATCGCATTGGCAATCAGATTCTGGAACAATTGTGTTAGTTGCGCCGCATCTCCCATCACCACTAGCAACGCAGCGTACCGGACCTGCGCGCCGCTCTCGTTGATCGCCATGCGCAGCAAGCGCCGTGCCGTTTCCATCACTGCGCCGCAGTCGGTCGGCTGCAACGGCTTGACCTTGGTGCTCAAAATAAAAGCATAGAATACCGTATCAATTCTACAACAACACAAGTTGCGTGCAGGCAAGCGTTGCCACTTGCGTTAGTGGATCACTTGGCAAGGGAATACGCATAAAGGAGTAGCTTGGAGAAGCGCAGCGCGTTCGGGTTCTTGCTGCTGCCGCCCGGACGCGCATGAGTTGAATGTCACTGAACATGTTTTCAACTGGGCTGTCATCCTGGCTACCTTTTGGCAGGGTGATCCAATGCAGTTGCAACTGTCGCAGGAGGAGATGCGTTGCTCGTGACTTGTCTGGCTAGTGGATCAACTGGCAATGGCATCCTCATTTTGTCGCATTGAGGTAACCTGGAAAAGCACAGCGCCTCGATAACAGCAATGCCCCAGACAATTTCAAGACGATTCTCTCAAGAAAATGAGACACCGGTCCGGGACACCTGTCGCGAAATAGACGTAAAAAAACCCGTTGAAAAATCAACGGGTTTAGTAATTCTGGCGGAGACGGAGGGATTCGAACCCTCGATACAGGTTTAAGCCCATATGCTTCCTTAGCAGGGAAGTGCCTTCGACCACTCGGCCACGTCTCCACACTTAACTTAAAGCGGAATTTGAAACTCCACTGCAGTAAAGCCACGCATAATAACTTTTCAGACGGACTTGGTCAACAAAACTATGATGCCTTCTATACGATTATCAGGCTTTTTCGAGATCGAATGCCTTGTGCAACGCGCGCACAGCCAATTCCATATACTTTTCATCGATCAAAACGGAAATCTTGATCTCGGAAGTCGAAATCATCAGGATGTTGATGCCCTCTTCCGACAAGGTGCGAAACATCTGCGATGCGATACCGACATGACTGCGCATGCCGACACCGACCACCGACACTTTCGACACTTTGGCGTCCCCGATAATACTGGCAGCGCCGATATGCGCCTTGACGCTAGTGTTCAGCGCATCCATCGCTTTCGCATATTCGCCGCGCGGCACAGTGAACGTGAAGTCGGTTTTACCGTCAACCGACTGGTTCTGGATGATCATGTCGACTTCGATATTGGCATCGGCGATCGGCCCCAGAATCTGGTATGCGATACCCGGCTTGTCAGGGACGCCCAAAACAGTGATCTTCGCTTCATCGCGGTTGAATGCGATACCGGTTATAGCGGCTTGTTCCATGTGTGTATCTTCCTCAAATGAAATCAGGGTGCCGGAAGACGCTTCTTCTTCCAACGACATCATCGGATCGGTCAGCGACGACAGTACGCGCGTCGGCATTCTGTAATTGCCGGCAAATTCTACCGAGCGAATTTGCAGCACTTTCGAGCCGAGCGATGCCATCTCGAGCATCTCTTCAAAAGTCACGGTGTTGAGGCGGCGCGCCTCCGACACAACCCGCGGGTCGGTCGTGTACACACCATCGACGTCGGTGTAAATCAGGCATTCTTCGGCTTTCATCGCAACGGCAACCGCGACCGCCGAGGTGTCGGAACCACCGCGTCCCAGTGTCGCGATATTGCCATCGCCATCCACGCCCTGAAAGCCGGCAATGATGACAATGCGCCCTGCGTCCAGATCTTTGCGCACTTTTACGTCATCGATCGATTGAATCCGGGCTTTGGTAAACGCGGAGTCGGTCTTGATCGGCACTTGCCAGCCGGCGTAGGACACTGCCTCCTTGCCAATCGCGTGTAACGCCATCGACAGCAATGCGACCGATACCTGCTCGCCGGTCGAGGCCAGCATGTCGAGCTCACGCGGATCGGGCTGCGCCATCACCTCTTTTGCAAGGCCGATCAGGCGGTTGGTTTCACCGGACATCGCGGACGGCACCACGATGATCTGGTAGCCAGCGTCATGCCATTTGGCGACGCGCTTGGCAACATTTTTGATGCGCTCGGTTGAGCCCATCGAAGTACCGCCGTATTTGTGGACGATTAAGGCCATATGAGGATTTAAAAATTGCGCTGGAAAGTAAAGGAACCTGATACAAATCAACCTTTTACTTTACATGCTGCAACGCAAAATGACAAGCGTTACGCTGCCAAATCCGCCTGATTAATCAGCAAAAATTCCGCTAAAACCGAGGAAACAGGATCAATTGCCATCCGACTGCCAGCGGAAATGGATGCGCCCCCCCGATTCCGGGCTGAAGTGATGGCAATCCATGCCGATACCTGCTGCAAACAGCAAATGATTTTCTGCAATAACCAGCGGCAAGCGCTCACGCTCCCACGCCGGAACATCACATGCCTGATAGTGATATTTCAGGCTTTTGGTCGGACGGTTGAAGGCGAGTTTTAAGCGTTCGCCACCTTGCCGATATCGCATCGTCAACGCGCGACTGCGCAACCAATCCGCATCCACGCCCTGCCCCGCTTCGTCGAAATGGAGCACGCCGCCAAACGCGGCAAAGCGCATCCTGGCTTCGCCATCCCACCGAAATGTCACAGGCAGCACGCTGGCCGGCTCGATTTCCAGTTTTGGCGTCAAAAACACGCGGTCGCGATGCCGGCGAATATGGCAATCCGCATGCGTGACACAAAGTTGCGCATCTTCCTTCGCCTCCAGAAGCTGCATACGCATCTCCCTCAACCAGGCAGTCGATGGCATGCGTACACCGCGCGAACCGAACCAGTAGCGCAACAGATTGTCGATCCGATCCGGATTCAATCGCTTCAACTGAGTGATATCGACACAGTCGCCATCAAGACAGGTGGTGAGGTCCTGCGCCGCCAACTCAATCAAGAGCCGCTGCGCCGATTGCGCATGATGAGCGGTACGGGCAAAGCGTTGCTGGAATCCGGGAAAGGATTGCGCGAGAGCCGGCATGACTTGGTGGCGTAGTGCATTGCGGGCGTAGCGCG
Source organism: uncultured Oxalobacteraceae bacterium (assembly GCA_946478765.1). The sequence continues at coordinate 3,152 of CAMLDH010000072.1, forward strand.
GGTCCGCATTCGACTCGTCTTCGATATAGGCAATCTCTTTTTCCGTTACAAAATTCGCCAACGCGGCACGCGACACCTCCAGCAGGGGGCGCCCCATCATCAACTTCTCATCGCCCAATAAATCCGGCGCCGTATTTGCGGCATCCATCCCGGACAGGCCGGCGACACCGGACCCGCGCAAGAGCTGCAGCAGCACCGTTTCGGCCTGGTCGTCCTGATGGTGCGCGGTGAGCAATAACGGTACTCGATGGGTGCGACATAGATCGCCCAGCGCCGCATAGCGACTGATACGCGCAGCTTCTTCGGTCCCGCTTTTATCCTTGTTTGCCAGGGTAATGCGGCGAGCGTCAAACGCAATACCCAGCCGTGCGCACTCACGCTCGCAATGCGCAAGCCAATCGTCCGCATTGGGACTGATGCCGTGATGGATGTGAAACGCGAACAGAACAATGTCGTTGGCCTTCGCATAAGCATCGGCCAAGTGCAGTAATACGGAAGAGTCGAGACCGCCGCTGTAGGCAATCGCGATGGCGGATGCACTATCCGTAGAAATACAAACGCGCGTTCGGATTTCCCCTAACGCGCATTCGAATACATCCATTACCAACGCCATTTGTTTATCGGTCACGCGTCATTCCGGTGTGGTGATTTCCTTGAATTTGCCATAGCTCATCAACTTCTCGTGGCGCGCCGTCAGTAAATCCTTGGTCTTCATGCCTTGGAATTGGCGCAGCGAATCGGCCAATGCACGCTTCAACATCGATGCCATTTGTTTCGGGTCGCGATGGGCGCCGCCGAGCGGCTCGTTGATGATCTTGTCGATCAGGTTCATTGCCTTCAGACGATGCGCAGTCAAGCCAAGTGCCTCTGCCGCATCCGAAGCACGCTCGGCCGTTTTCCACAAAATCGATGCGCAACCTTCCGGCGAGATCACCGAATAGGTCGCGTACTGCAGCATCAGCACCGCATCGCCGACCGCGATCGCGAGCGCGCCGCCGGAGCCGCCTTCACCGATGATGGTCGCAATCAGCGGCACTTTCAGTTCGGCCATCACATACAGGTTATGCCCGATCGCTTCCGACTGGCCGCGCTCTTCCGCATCAATACCGGGAAAGGCGCCAGGTGTATCAACGAAAGTAAAGACCGGCAGACCGAATTTTTCAGCGACCTTCATCAAGCGCATCGCCTTGCGATACCCTTCCGGTTTCGGCATGCCGAAGTTGCGCATCGCACGTTCTTTGGTATCGCGCCCTTTTTGATGGCCGATTACCATGCAGGCTTGGCCATTGAAACGGGCCAAACCACCGACGATGGACAGATCATCCGCATAGGTCCGATCGCCATGCAATTCATGAAAATCCGTGAATATCTCATTCACGTAATCCATCGTGTAGGGACGCTGCGGATGACGCGCGATTTGCGAGACCTGCCAGGGCGTGAGCTTGGCGTAAATATCCTTGGTCAACTGCTGGCTTTTTTTCGATAGACGGTCGATCTCTTCCGAAATATCGACTGCGGAGTCATCCTGTACAAAACGCAGCTCTTCGATTTTGCCCTCTAGTTCTGCGATCGGTTGTTCAAAGCCTAGAAACGTGGTCTTGCTCATCGTGCCTCCTTCTATTTCAACACGAGGTGGGAATTCTTAATCGCTGCCTACCCGCTATTCTACCGGCACCGGGTCCAGGCTACGCCATAAATACCATGTAGCGACGGTACGCCACGGCTCCCAATTTGCGGCAACCTCGCGTGCATCGCTGCGCGATACCGGCTCGCCGGAAAAATAATTGATGCTGATGCCTTTGAGCAATCCAAGATCATCCAAGGGCAAAATATTGGGCCGGAGCAGATTAAATATCAAAAACATCTCCGCTGTCCAGCGGCCAATGCCGCGGATTTGCACTAGCTCAGCAATGACGTCTTCATCATCCATCTCGGCCCACTTATCTACATGGACGCGTTTGGCCTTGAAATGTTCGGCCAAATCCAGAATGTATTCGGCTTTGCGCTTGGACAAACCGCATGCAGAAAGGCCATCGCCCGCCTTGAGAATCTGGGCCGGGGTGCATTTCGGACACACTTCCAAAAAGCGTTTCCAAGCCGCATCGGCAGATTTCATGGAGATTTGTTGACCAATGATGGATCGCGCCAAGGTCGTAAACGCCTCATCGCGCCCGATCAAATGCAGATCGCCGAATTGCGGAATCAGCTTGCGCAGAATGCGGTCGCGCTTCATCAACTCGCCCTTCGCATCTTCCCAATACGGCGGCACCCCAAGCGTCAGGTCGGCTTGCAGAATTTTTGCCATCCCGCTTACGCCCTTCGCCATTCGGTTGCACCACCCGGCTTATCCTCGAGGATAATGCCCTTGACCAACAGGTCGGCGCGAATGCGATCGGCCTCGGCAAAATTCTTGGCTTTTTTGGCAGCGATGCGGGCGTTGATCTGCGCCGCAACCATCGCTTCAATATTTTCCCCATCGTCGGCGCAAGCGGGGACCGCTTGCAGAAATTGTTGCGGCGTACGCTGCAACAATCCAATGATGCCGGCAAGGGTTTTCAATTGACGCGCCAGTGCAGCCGATTTCGTCTTGTTGATTTCATTCGCCAGATCGAACAACACGGCAACTGCCAGCGGCGTATTCAAATCGTCGTTCATTGCGTCGGCAAAACGCGCCGCATGTGCTTCGGTCCAGTCCAATGGCGTATTGTCCGGCACGACATCTTTTAACGCCGTGTACAGGCGAGTCAGCGCGCCCTTCGCGTCTTCCAGATGCGCGTCGGAATAATTGAGCGGACTGCGGTAATGCGCGCGCATGATAAAAAAGCGCACGACTTCCGCATCGTATTTTTTCAGCACATCGCGGATCGTGAAAAAATTGCCGAGCGACTTCGACATTTTTTCATTGTCGACCCGCACGAACCCATTGTGCATCCAGTAGTTGACGAAGGTATGCCGATGCGCGCCTTCGGATTGCGCAATTTCATTTTCGTGGTGCGGGAACTGCAAATCCTGACCGCCGCCGTGAATATCGAACTGCTCGCCCAGCAGCTCGCATGCCATCGCCGAGCATTCGATATGCCAACCGGGTCGACCGCTCCCCCATTTGGAAGGCCATTTCACCTCTTCCGGCTCCGACTCTTTTGATGCTTTCCACAACACGAAGTCGAGCGGATCGCGCTTGCCGGCATTGATATCGACCCGCTCGCCGGCACGCAAATCGTCCAGCGATTTGCCCGACAGCTTTCCATAGCCCGGAAAGTCGCGCACGGAATAATTCACATCGCCGTCTGTCGCCTTGTACGCCAGTCCATTCTTCTCGAGCTTTTCAATCAAGCCCAGCATTTGCGGCACATACTCAGTCGCACGCGGCTCCAGATCAGGCGTCAGAATGCCGAGCGCTTCGGTATCCTCGTGCATGTAAGTGGTAAACCGCGATGTCAATTGCGAAATCGATTCGCCATTTTCCACAGCCCGTTTGATGATTTTGTCGTCAATGTCGGTAATGTTGCGAACGTAGGTCACGTCGTAACCCGACGCTTTCAACCAGCGATACAGCACGTCGAACGCCATCATCATGCGTGCGTGCCCGATATGGCAATAGTCGTAGATCGTCATGCCGCAAACGTACATGCGGACCTTGCCAGGCTGAATTGGGGAAAACAGCTGCTTTTCACGCGCCAGCGTGTTGTAGATTTTCAGAGCACTCATGGGCGATTTTCTGTTTTAGCTGACAAGTTGCTGCAAGAGATGCGACCCGCTGTTACACCTGCTCAAGGCTGGTGCGCGGCGTCGATGGAACAAGAGCGCCAAAACCCTTTTGTGATGCGTAATTTGATAAAATGTTTCTTTGGGCCGCAGTATAACATTGATGAAAACCGCCACTACCGTAGTCAATGCCTGTTGACTCCCTCGCCTTATCGAAATTGCATACCAAATCAAGGAATTTCAATGCAAGGTTCTCGCCGCTATTTTATTACTCTGCTTGCAGGTTTGTCGTTGAGTATCACCGCCCATTCTGTGCAAGCAGCCGATGCAACGCACGTTTTGCTCAAGACGACTATGGGCGACCTCGTACTGGAACTCAATCCGGAAAAGGCGCCAAAGACCGTCGAGAATTTTCTTGCCTATGTCAAATCCGGCCATTACAACGGGACAATTTTTCATCGCGTCATTGACGGCTTCATGATCCAGGGCGGCGGCTTCGACAAGGACATGAAACAAAAAACGCCCAGGGACACGATTGAAAATGAAGGCAATAATGGCTTGAAAAATGAGCGCTATACTCTTGCGATGGCGCGCACCGGCGAGCCGCATTCCGCGTCTGCACAATTTTTCATCAATGTGAACAATAATGATTTTCTCAACTACCCGGGCCGAGACGGCTGGGGTTATTGTGTATTCGGCAAAGTCGTGCAAGGTATGGATGTCGTGGATCAGATCAGGCTGGTGCCGACAGAGAATCACGGCATGTACTCGAATGTCCCCGCCAAACCGGTCATCATAAAATCCGCGTCGATCACAAAATAAACCATACCCAATCAATCGCTTTGAAATAACCATTAAACAAGGACTCCCATGGCTGTCATGCTCACTACCAATCACGGCAATATCAAACTCGAACTCGACGCCGAAAAAGCGCCGAAGACCGTCGAAAATTTTCTCGCCTATGTGAAATCCGGCCACTACGACGGCACGATTTTTCATCGCGTCATCGACGGTTTCATGATTCAGGGCGGCGGCTTCGAACCCGGGATGAAACAAAAGCCGACCAATGAGCCAATCGAAAACGAGGCAAAAAACGGCCTCAAGAACGAACCTTATACGGTCGCCATGGCGCGCACGTCGGCGCCGCACTCGGCATCCGCGCAATTTTTCATCAATACCAAGAACAACAGTTTTCTCGACTATCCGGGCCAGGATGGCTGGGGCTACTGCGTATTCGCTAAAGTTGTCGAAGGCATGGATGTCGTGGACAAGATTCGCTCGGTGAAAACTACGCGGACCGGCATGTTCGCCGATGTCCCGGTCGAGAATGTCGTCATCGAAAAAGCGGAATTGGTTTAATCACGCTGACCATTCATTCGATGCATAGCCAGAGCATGACCATGCCGGCCTCAACCAAGAAAGCGCAACCCGACATGGTTGCGCTTTTTATTTCCGATCTACATTTGCAAGCGTCGATGCCGCATACAGCGCTGGCATTTTTCGATTTCTTGCGCGTGCATGCGATGAAGGCGCAACAACTGTATTTGCTCGGCGACATATTCGAGTATTGGGCCGGTGACGACGACATCGCGACGCCCTTCAACCAGCAGGTGGTGAATGCCATCCGCCATGTCAGCGACGCCGGCGTGGCGGTATTCTGGATGGCCGGCAATCGTGATTTTCTGGTGGGCGATGTATTTGCCGAGGCGGCCGGCGCAACACTGCTGCCGGACCCGCTGGTCACCACTATCGCCGGGAAAAAGATGGTGCTGACGCATGGCGATGCCCAATGCACTGACGATGTCGCATATATGGCGTTCCGCGCCCAAGTGCGGCAACCGGAATGGCAGCGCGCATTTCTCGCCATGCCGCTGGCAAAGCGCAAAGCCATCATCGAAGGATTGCGCAAAGACAGTCAGGAAGCGCAGCGCGCCAAATCCGATGACATCATGGATGTAAACGCCGATGCGATTGCGTCGTTGTTTGATGCATCCGATCTAGCCATCATGATTCACGGACATACGCACCGTCCTGCGCGCCATGAATACCATCCTAACGACAGCGTACGTGTGCGCTATGTATTGCCGGATTGGGATTATGAGAGTGCGCCGACGCGTGGCGGCTGGATCGGCATCGACCTTGACGGAGCGATCAGGCGATTTGGCACTGACGGCAACGAACTGGCTTGAAAGGAAAAAGTTCAATGCGCGGTAACGTGCGCTTCGGATTCTTTCGACTGCAATTTCAATCGAATTGTTTTTTGAAATGTGCAAACTGCTGCTTGAGATTTTCAATTTCCTCGCGCAAGCTGGATACCTCTTCTTCAAGCTGCGTTACACGATCCTGACGCGATCGTTCGACCGTGGAACCTGACGAGAAAGCCGCAGCGACATTCTGTTGTGCCAGTATTTCCTCTCCCGATAACAGATGTGCATAACGTGGCTCCTTGGTACCGGGGGCGCGCTCCAGGCGCGCCACTAAAGGTGGAAACTTATCGATCAGGAATTGCAGACCGGTTTCAATCTCGGCCACCGTTAAAAACTCATGCATACGCCCGGTTCGCGCCCTTATTTCGCCAGCGGTCTGCGGACCGCGCAGCATGAGCATCGTCAGAATCGCCAGCCTGTCCTGTTCCAATGACCACTTCACCCGCATCCGATGTTCGTATTTCACGACGCGGGCGCCTGCCTGACTGACTTCGGTGACGAATTTTTTTTGCATCATACGATGCAATACATCGAGCACGGTGTCTTCGGTAATCGACATCACTGGATCGCGACTGGACAGTTGATTGCAGCCGTTGGTCAGCGCGTTGAGTGACAGCGGATAATTATCGGGAGTAAGCGCCTCTTTTTCCGCGAGCACCCCCAATACACGGATTTCGAAGGGATCAAGAATGACTTGCCCATCGCGATTGTCTGGTGCTGCTGCGTTCACATTCGAGCTCACGTCCAACCTCCCTTATTCAACCAGTTTGCTCAGGTGCTCCGGATCGAATTTATCCGTGTCCAGCATCACTTCACAGCCGATGCCGGCCGCTTTCAACGCGGCGATAATCTTGCCGATCTGATGCTCCTGGGCCGCCGCATTGTTGATCAAACCGTGCAAAGCGGTCGACAAGGGATCATCGCCATTGGGTGTGACGCCATAGGCGGCAAACATCCGGGCAGCGGCTTCTTCGCGCGACTTTTGTGCGTCCTTCTGGACGATATGTGCGGGATTTCCAACCGCTGTGGCGCCTGGCGGCACTTCCTTGACGACGACGGCATTCGAACCCACCTTGGCACCCTCGCCAACCGTAAAGCCACCCAGCACTTTGGCACCGGCACCGATGATCGTCCCTTTTCCCAGCGTGGGATGGCGCTTGGCGCCTTTATTCAAGGATGTGCCGCCAAGCGTGACACCTTGATAAATCGTGCAGTCGTCACCGACTTCCGCCGTTTCTCCGATGACCACGCCAAACCCGTGATCGATGAACACGCGTCGGCCGATGGTCGCACCCGGATGGATTTCAATGCCCGTCAAGCCCCGCGCAATATGAGAGATAAAGCGTCCCGGCCATTTCATCCCATGCGTCCAGCACCAGCGCGCCCAGCGATGCATGATGATCGCGTGCAAGCCCGGATAACAGGTCAGCACTTCCCATGCCGTGCGTGCGGCAGGGTCACGTTCAATGATGCTGGCAATGTCTTCTCGAAGGCGCTTAAACATGGGATGCGGAGGTTGTTTCCAGGAGACGTAATGTTAGCTTGTTCACACAAGCTTTGCTGACAATGGAATTTTGCGCGCACCATCAATCGTTGAACGGCACCCGCTCACCGATTGATGCCGGGAAAAGTGCTTCAGCCCTTGACGAGCCGTTGCCGACGAGCCTCAAAAAGACAGACGCCCGACGCGACAGACACATTCAGGCTTTCCACCGAGCCAAACATCGGAATGCTGACCAGCACATCACAATTCTCACGCGTCAGACGGCGCATCCCTTCGCCTTCTGATCCCATGACCAAGGCCGCAGGACCAGAAAAATCGCCTTCATAGAGCGTTTTCTCGGCATCGTCGGTGGTGCCGATCAGCCAGATATCGCGCTCCTTTAGTTCGCGCATGGTGCGCGCCAGATTCGTGACGGTAATATAGGGCACGGTTTCAGCCGCGCCGCTGGCGACCTTTGCTGCAGTGGCATTCAAGCCCACCGCCCGGTCCTTGGGAGCGATGACCGCATGAGCACCGGCACCATCCGCCACGCGCAGGCATGCGCCGAGATTATGCGGGTCAGTGATGCCATCCAATATTAGCAACAGCGGCGGACCGTCGATTGCGTCGAGCAATTCATCCAGGTTGCGCGCCAGCGACAGCTCTCCTGCCTTGGCCACGACACCCTGATGGCGTCGTGTGCCCACCATATTGCTCAAACGCTGGTCGTCCGCCTGAATGATGCGTACATTGGCCTCTTTGGCTGCACGCAGCAGTTCTTGCATGCGGCGATCGTGACGCTCGGCATCGACATAGATTTCTTCGACCGACGACGCTTCGTGGCGCAATCGCGCAGTAACGGCGTGGAAGCCGAAAATCATTTTGCTCTTCATGGTTTATCGCTTCTTCTTGCCGGATTTCGAATACGCTTTGGAAGAACGCGTTTTCTCGGCAGCTATAGGGGGTGACTTTGCGCGCTTCGCACCAACTTTTTTGGCGGGTGCCGCTTTCTTGCCGGTCTTTGATGCCGATTTTGTCTTGCCTTTCTGGGGGCGGGCCTGCTCGCTCTCCGCACGGCGCGCTTCGTTTTTCAACACGGTCCGGATACCCGGTTCGTTCACCAGGCGCAAATCAATCTTGCGTGCATCAAGATCGACGCGGCTGACCTGAACCGTGACGCGATCCGTCAATTGATAGCGAATACCGGTGCGCTCACCACGCAGTTCGTGCCTTGCCTCATCGTACTGGAAGTAATCTGCACCCAATTCGGTGACGTGGACAAGTCCCTCGATGAAGAGTGCGTCCAGCTGCACAAAAATACCGAACGTGGTAACACCGGAGATCGTGCCGGTAAATTCTTCCCCGAGCTTGTCACGCACAAAATAGCATTTGAGCCAGGCTTCAACGTCGCGCGATGCCTCGTCGGCGCGGCGTTCGTTGGCGGAACAGTGAATGCCAAGCGCTTCCCAGACCGCGATTTCACCTTCGCTTTTCTTCTTGCCCTCGGCCTTGTCCTTTGCCTGCGCCTTGCGTGCCGCCGGCGACAACATCGTATTCAATACGGTGGTATCCAATCCCTTTGGACTGTAGCGTTTACCTTGCAAAATCGCCTTGATCGCACGATGCGTCAGCAAATCCGGGTAGCGGCGGATCGGACTGGTGAAATGCGCGTAGGCTTCGTAGGACAAACCGAAATGGCCGATATTTTCCGGACTGTAGACCGCTTGCTGCATGGAGCGCAACAACATGGTCTGCAACAGCACTGCATCCGGACGCGCCTTGATCTTCGGCATTAGTTCGGCGTAGTCGGATGCCGCAGGTTTATCGCCACCGCCCAAGTGCAAACCTACCTGCTTCAGGAAGGTTCTGACTTGATTAAGCTTCTCTTTGGTCGGCCCGGCGTGCACCCGGTACACGCCCGGATGCTCATGCCGCTGCAACAGATCCGCAGCACAGACGTTGGCCGCCAGCATGCACTCTTCAATCACCCGATGCGCATCGTTACGGGTGCGCGGCAGGATTTGCTCAATCTTCCCGGCAGCGTTGCAGACGATGTAGGTTTCCGTGGTTTCGAAGTCAATCGCACCGCGCGCATGGCGCGCTTGCAGCAGCGCGTGAAATACTTCATTGAGATGCAACAGATGCGGCACCAGCGCCGGACGCCTGGCCGCTTCCGTACCCTTGGTGTTGGCGAGAATCGCCGCCACTTCGGTATAGGTCAGCCGCGCCGCAGAATGAATCACCGCAGGGTAGAACTGATAGGCCTTGATTTCGCCTTTGGCGGTAATCACGGCATCGCACACCAGCGTCAGGCGATCGACCGCCGGGTTCAACGAGCACAGGCCATTCGATAATTTTTCCGGCAGCATCGGGATCACGCGGCGTGGAAAATACACGGACGTGCTGCGCTCCAGCGCATCGACATCCAGCGCATCATTGGGCTTGACGTAGTGGCTGACATCGGCGATCGCAACGATCAGGCGATAGCCTGCACTGCGGCCGATTTTGACCGGTTCGCAATACACTGCATCATCGAAATCACGCGCATCTTCACCGTCGATGGTCACCAGCGGAACATCGCGCAAATCCACCCGTTCTTCCAAGTCGGCGTCGCGCACCTCGCCCGGCAATTTGGCTGCAAGCTTTTTCGCCGCTTCGGAAAACTCATGCGGCACGCCGTATTTGCGCACGGCGATTTCGATTTCCATGCCTGGATCGTCGATATCGCCCAGCACCTCGACAATCTTGCCGACCGGTTGCGTATAGCGTGACGGCTGTTCGGTCAGCTCAACGCTGACCACCTGACCGGTTTTCGCCTTGCCGGGTGAGCCGGCCAACTGGATATCCTGGCCGATGCGTTTGTCTTCCGGCGCGACTATCCAGACACCGTTTTCATTCAACAGGCGTCCGATCACGTGGCTGTTGGCACGCGATATGACTTCGACGATCGTGCCTTCCGGACGCCCGCGTTTATCGGTGCCGACAATACGCGCCTGCACGCGGTCGCCATGCAACACTTTCTGCATTTCTTTTTCAGGCAGGAAAATGTCGGCGCTCGCGTCATCCGGAATCAGGAATCCGTAACCTTCACGGTGCCCGCTGACGCGGCCTTCAATAAAATTCGTTTGGTGCGCCAATTGATAGCGGCCGGCACGGTCGGGCTTGATCTGACCGTCACGTTCCATCGCGTTCAGGCGGCGCGTGAGGCCGTCCATTTCTTCTGGTTTGACATCAAGTGTCGCCGCGATCAAGGGCGCGTCCTGGGGCTCAGCCGCAGTCCGCAAAATGCCGAGAATTTCCTCGCGGCTGGGAATAGTGTAGGGATATTGGCTCAAAAGGGTGCGTCGTTCGTTAATGTTGATACAGAGGTAAGTGTAACGGAGGACAGTGATATTTACCTAGAGCAGTATTTAACCTCATTTACTGGATTGACTTTGAAAAGTTTTCCGCTATAATCTCGGTCTTTCGCAGTAACTCGATGCGAAATTGCTAGGCGCACTAGGTTCAGGCTTCGGCCTGCTCCATTAAAGTGTTCATTCAGCAGCAGTGCCCACGTGGCGGAATTGGTAGACGCGCATGGTTCAGGTCCATGTGCCGC
>CAMLDH010000073.1 GCA_946478765.1 uncultured Oxalobacteraceae bacterium
TTCATTGCGCTGAAGCGGGGGGAATACGCGAAGGCGCAGACCTTGCTGCAGGAAGCGCGCGTTGCTGCACAAGGCGTACCGGCACAGCCGTCGGCCGCGACGCACAGCGCGATACTGGCGAGCCTGGCGATCGATATCAAGCTCGCTGCCGACCAGCCTGCCGACGCATTGAAAGAGGCTGACGCCGACCGTACCCAATTCCCATTGTCGCGCGGTATTGCACGCCAATATGCGGACGCATTGATCGAGGCGGCCCGTTACGACGATGCGATCCATTATCTGCGCGATCAAGCGCAGCTTTATCGGCAAGAGCCGCAGTTGCAGGATCAATTGGCCAAGACCTATGCGGCACTGGGCAAGCAGGCGCTGCAGCATCTGGCGCTGGCGGAGTCGTATGCATTGTCCGGCAGCTTGCCGTCGGCACTCGATCAGTTGAGCATTGCGCGCAAATCATCCGATGCATCGTTTTACGACCAGGCGGTCATCGATGCGCGCGAGCGTGAACTTCAGGCGCTGTGGCGTGAAGAATTGAAAGAAAATCAGAGGGCGCATTAGAGCGGTTTTCGTATCAGTCGAAGGTGGGATGGTGTAGAGCGCAGCGACCCTTGCAGGGCGCGCAAAGGCTTGCAAGCCTTTGCCGTTCCGCAGGCGTGCAGCATGCTGCACGAAACCCCTGCTGCCCTTGCAGGGCGCATATCCTCTTGCAAGAGGATATCGTTCCGCAGGCGAATGAAGGGAGCATTGCCTTGCAAGGCAATGCCGTTACGCAGGCGTGGAGCAGTGCTCCACGAATTCCCTGCTTCACCGTGCCATTCGAAACCCCTGCTACACCCCATCAATCGACGGTAGCCATGACGCTGATGGGTTTCGCTACGCTCTACACCATCCTACAAAAACCGCCTTACGCGCGTCCGCAAAACGTTCTAAGCGGGTAATCAAAAGATTTTTGAAAAATATGTTCATGATTGCGACATCAATGAGGCCGGAACGTATTGACGCATTCGACCCCCACCCTAACCCTCCCCCTGCCCGGGGGAGGGAACCTGGCTCCTTCCTCCTGAAAGGGGGAAGGCTGGGATGGGGGTTGCCTGTGTCTGACATCGACTAAATTCGCGCTTGTCAAAGAACTTTTGTATACCTGCTTAGCTCGACTTTATCCATTTTTGAAAACGTGCCGTAGAGGGGAGGATGGTCAAAAAAGGGATTTTTTACATGTCGTATGCGCTGCTTCATGCATACGACATGTAAAAAATCCCCCCTTTGCGATCCACTCTCCTCTGAAGAGGCATATTGCAGATAGACAAAAATGGATAAAGTCGAGCTTAGGCGCAGCGGAACAACATCAAGCGGGGCACGCTATTCGGAAGCAGGAACGTCCGGTTGCGGTAATGGTATGAAACCGAAGTGCGCAGCGATGGCGTCGCCCGCGATACGTTGCACCGGCACCGGCCGGCTTGCCAATTGCAGCGTGAGCGCATGATCGTCGTCACGTTGGGTTAGCCACGCGAGCAACTGTTCGTCGTCGACCGAGTGGCCGTCGATGCGCAGGTCCGCAATGCACTGCGCCATGTCGCGGTCATCCACCATCGCGATTTTTCCTGCGGCCTCCAGCACCAGTTGCCCGGTTTCCGTCATCCACGCAGCGTCGATGATCGGCAACGGTTCGCCGGTATGTAAAACGAATTCTTGTACAGGGTCGGTGCGTGCGATAAACGGGGTCGCCTCCAGCGTGACATAGACGCGCTGCGGCCCGTTCTGGAAATACCAGCGTCCGCGGTCGTCGTTCATGTAATTGCGGTTGATAAAACCCAATAGCGCAGCATGCGCAATCTTGTCGCCAGGCAGATGTAGCGCTTGCGCCTGCTCATCGCGCATGCGCCACGCACCGCGCGCGTCCAATGCGAGCCAGCCATAGCAGTGCGGTACATTCGGCCATTTCGCCATCGCCTGTTTGACAATTTCATCCATGTTCTACCGCTCCAGCATTGCAAAATCGACACGGAGACAGTATGTCACAGGATAGGCAGGGCGGAAGTCAATCCGGTGCGGTAGGCGAATCGTCGCCTTCCAGAAAACGCACCATGCGATGCGGCAGCCAGTTCAAGCTTCCGGGCATGCGGCCGACCGCGAAACCGACATGGCCGCCTTGCGCCGGGTAATCCAGCGTGACGCGGCGGGAGGCGCTGCGCGGCAGATGCTGAGGCGGAAGAAAAGGATCGTTCCTGGCATTTAACACCAGCGTGGGCACCGTGATGTCGTTCAACACATGTTTGGCGCTGGCGCGATTCCAGTAATCCTCGGTGTTGCGGTAACCGTGCAAGGGCGCGGTGACGATGTTGTCGAACGCGTACAGGTCGCGCGCCTGCAGCATCGTGTCGCGGTCGAACAGGTCGGGGAATTGCTTGAGCTTGTGGACGCATTTCGGCTTCAGCGTTTGCAGGAATGCATGCGTATAAATCCGGTTCACGCCACGCGACAGCGCCGTCCCGCCGCCGGCCAGATCGAGCGGCGCAGAGATCGCGCATGCGGCGTCCGCAATCTCGGCCTGATGCTGCGATTCGCCCAGCCAACGCAACAGGGCGTTGGCGCCAAGCGAAACGCCGGTCACATAGAATTTGCGCGCCTTGCGCACTTTGCTGAGCACCGCGAGACGCCGCACGATCCAGTCGATTTCCTGCGCATCGCCCGAATGATAAAAGCGCGGCGCCAGGTTCGGTTCGCCCGAGCAGCCGCGGAAATGCGGCACAGCACCCGACCAGCCGAGCGCCGCGATGTGCGCCATCAATGCGCGCGCATAGTGGCTATTGGAAGAGCCTTCCAGGCCATGAAATAAAACAATGAACGGGTATTCGGGTTTGCCGTCGACGAAATCGATGTCGACAAAATCGCCATCCGGCGCATCCCAGCGCTCGCGGCGCAACGCGACCTGCGGCTTGATGATGCAAGTCGCGGGATAAATGGTCTGTAAATGGCCGCCAGGTAACCAGCGCGGAGCAGGGTAAGTCATGGAATCCATGTTCCTACGTTACGCAAAAAGCGAAATTGTGCAATGTCAAAATCCGGCGGGGCGTTGCGCCTGCTGCGCGGGTCCTTAGTGCAATGTTGCGTTTCCGGCTTTTTCGTCCTGCGCCGCGCCTGGCGCAACCGATGCGTGGTGCGTGACGATGCGCCAGCCGTGCGGCGTTTTCAGGTAGACATTGGTGGCGATAATATGGATATCCTGCTGATTGCTGCCGGCGCGTTCGATCTCCTCGACGACGTTATGAATCGCCACCATCAGGTTTTGCGTCGCACGCAAGTGCACCGGGCGAATGGGCACGCCCCCCTGCTCGAAAATCGCTTCCCACGATGCGCGTATCGATGCATGGCCCACCAGGCGCGGCGCACCCGGATGGACGCAGACGATTTCATCATCGTCTGCCCAGAGCGCCATCAATGCATCGACATCGGCACGGCCGATCGCATCGTAAAAAGCCGCTTCAATGTCATCGGCCGTGCCCGGTTGTTTGCGTGATTTACCCATGGCAGGTAACGTTAAGGAAAACGTACATCGTGCGTGTTCTTTCAAATCGGAACATTTTAGCGCATGCAGAGTAATGATGAAAAAAATGGGTGCGCAATAATCGAGAGAGGAAATATGCTAGCGACAAGCTGATGCACCCCTGGTTTCCCATTCCACATTCCATGCAAAACAAAGAGGGTCGATCCTGGAGGGCGAGGAGGGATGTCATCCGGTTCCGTTACAATGCTGATTTCGCGTCTCAGGCTGAAAGTGGCCAATCTCTTCCGGCAATCAGCGCCGCCCATCACTATCGATATTTCCAAGAATGACGGATTACTTCAGGCAGTTTACGATCAGATCGCATTTTTTTTCCTGCATAGTTTTTATGCTGCCCGCATTGACGCTGATAACCAAGAATGGCATCGGGGTAATTGAGGTCGCCATTGTTCTCGCGGCGATTGTCTGTGCGAGGCCACTGTGGTCACAACGGCGAGCGCTTTTTGGGTCGACGCGATTCATCATTGCTGCATTCGCTTTTAATTTTGCGGTGGCTGCAGTTTCCTTGTCGTGGTTCGGTTTCAATGCAAATTTCCTGGAGAGTCCGATTCGGCAGTTGCTGATGGTCGCGGCAATCGGGTTGATTGCATGGGCAAGGCCAAATGCCGAGCTGTTTTGGCACGGCTTGGCGGTCGGAACCTTGAGTGCGACCGGTATCGCTTTTTACCAATGCTTTTGGTTGAAAATGCCGCGTGCGGAAGGCTTTCACATGCCGATTACGTTCGGTGACATAGCGCTGGTCATGGGGATAATGTCGCTTGCATCGATTCGGCATTTCGCGAAGACGCGGTGCGCGTTAATGCCGTATATCGCGTTTCTTGCGGGGTTGTTTGCATCGTTGTTGTCGGGCTCGCGGGGGGGGTGGCTGGCGCTAGTATTCTCGTTTATTTCGCTGTATTTTTATAGCCAACGCGTGGTGAGACGCGGTATCTTGGCCATTATTTTGATCGGCGTAATTTTATTTGCCGGCGCGTGTTTTGTACCGAGTTTCAACGTCCAACAGCGCTTGACCGATGTGTCGAGCGATATTCATCAATATCAACTTGGTAATGCCGATACCTCCCTCGGTGCGCGGTTCGAAATGTGGAGAGGTGCATGGACACTCTTTGTCGAGCACCCGCTGGTGGGCGTCGGCCGCGCCAATTACAACAATGGCTTGAATGAACTTATTGTGAACGGAGAAATCAGTTCAGCTGTGAAAGGTTTTCGCCACGCGCATAACGAGATGCTGAATGCGCTGGCAACCGAAGGCGTGATCGGCGGGCTGGCGTTGCTGTCGCTGTATGCCGCGCCGCTGTTGTTTTTCATGGGCATGCTCAAGCGCAAAGACGACCGCGCAAATGATGCGCAGCCTTATGCGCTGGCGGGCGTGCTGCTGGTGCTTTCGTTCATCGCTTTTGGTTTGACCCAAGTGTTGTTTGCGCATCATGTCGATGCGGCCTTCTATGCACTGATGGTCGGCGTATTGGCAGGCATCTGCGTGATGACGGCGAACCCGAAGCATTGATGCGGCCTTCCTCCATGCCAACGGCGATGTTTATGCGCATGGCGCGGGAGGTGGTCGAACCGCCGTTTGCAGAAATGATCCCGCTCGACCATGGTCCGTTGCGCGGCAAGTCGCCATTGAGCCTGCTCTGGAGAAAACTGCGGCCGGGCGTCGTGCTCTGGCGCTATGGCCAACGAGCGTTGCAATGCGAGGCGATCGAAGCGAATCATCAGCGGATTTTGTGGATCTACAAGGGCGTGCCGCAAGTCGGTGATGCATTGATGGATTTGAGCAGCCGCGTGCTGCTCAAGGAGCGCGGCATCACGCTCGACTTGTACACCGATTCGCACCTGCATCGATTGTTCCAGGCAGACGACGTATTTGCGCGCGTGTTTTCCGACGCGGCCGATGCCAGGCCGGACGGCTATGATCTGGTCATTCTGGATTCCTTCAAATGGCGCTGTATCGAGGAGAAGGTCCGGCATTTCAGGCGGGTGCCGTTTGCCACGATGCGCGGCTATTTTTCCGGGCCGGAGTTCAACCGGACCCTGTTCAGTTTCTTCCGCATGAACCAGTTGCTGCGCATCGACGTGCCGAGCGCGGAGGTGCAGCGCAGCGCCGTGCCGCATTTGTGCGCCGCACCGGCCGATCGGGAATGCGTGGAAAAGCTGGAGATCGCCGCCGGCGCGGTTGCATTTGCGCTCGGCGGCGCATCGCCCGGCCGCACCTACCTGCATTGGGACAAGGTGATACGGGATTTGCTGCACAAGAAGCACTTGCCGCAAATCGTGCTGCTGGGTTCGTCCAATGCCGTTTCCATGCGCGATAAAATCGTCGAGACGGTAAAGCCGTACGGCGTTCAGGTGATCGACTGCGTTGACCGCTATACGCTCACGCAGACGTTTGCCATCGTCGGGAAGTGCCGCATGGCGGCATGCGCAGACGGCGGATTGCTGCATATCGCGAATGCGGCACAGGTACAGACGGTGTCGCTGTTCGACCGGCATGTCAGTCCGGACATGCGGCTGACTGCGGCAAACCATTCCCTTGCGCAGCAATCGTCCGGGCAGATCAGCGATATCCCGCAAGCGAAAGTGGTGGAGGCGATTGCAGCGGCGCTGTCGCGTGCGCAGTCAAAGCAAGGTTAGTGGCCCTTGATCACTGCACCCGGCTTCAACCGGTACACGGTGCTGCAATACGGGCATTTCGCGTCGTGACCCGGCGCAATCTCCAGGAACACGCGCGGATGCGAGGACCAGATCGGCATTGCCGGATTGGGGCAATACGCCGGCAAATCCTTGCCGTCCAGTTCGACCACGCCCAGTGTATTTTTTACTTCACTCATCACATTCTCCGTCCGTCTTGAACCAAATTTAAACCAAACTTAAACCAAACTTAACCAATGCTGATACTGCAGCGCCTTGCCCGCAACCACATCGAAGAACAGCGCCTGCAGCTTTTCGGTAATCGGGCCGCGCTTGCCTGCGCCGATCTGGCGATTGTCGCAAAACCGCGATTTTAACGTGGTTCAGACGGGCTGGAAAATTCATCTGTAGAATATCGATCAACCTATCTCCCCGATTTTGTTGATTTAGATGCAATTTAGATGCAATCTTCTTGCAAAAACTCAGCAGAGATTCACGTCCAGGCAGAACAGAATTCATCCAGACTTGGTCATCGCGGGTGCTTCACGTCGCATTTCAAGCTTGACTTCAAAATATGACTTATCGCAACGTGAGTTCAGCGCCGGCCAGTCCCATCGATTTAGAAAAACAGGCGTTTCGGGAAGCGTTCAAAGCGGCTGCGGGCACCATGCCCGGTATCTTTGCCTGGGGCATGGTGTCCGGCATGGCGATGGTCAAATCGGGCCTGACGCTGTGGCAGGCGCTGGGCATGACGTTCGTCGTGTTTGCCGGATCGGCGCAACTGGCGTCCTTGCCGCTGATGACGGCCAATGCGCCGATCTGGGTAGTGTTCGTCACGGCGCTGGTGGTGAATCTGCGATTCGTGATTTTTGCCGCGGCAGTCGGCCCGCATTTCACGCATTTACCGTGGTACAAGCGGCTCTGGTACGGCTACTTCAATGCCGACATCACGATAGGCCTTTTCCCGCAGCGCTTCCCTGCAGCCAGCCTGTATCACCCGGCAGGGAAGGTTGGCTATTTCACCGGTATCGGTTATCCGAACTGGTGCACATGGCAGAGCGGTTCCGTCGCCGGTATCCTGCTGGCCAGCCAGATTCCGCAGAATTGGGGCATCGGCTTTGCCGGTACGCTGGCGCTATTGGCGATCATGATTCCGCTTATTATCAATGTCGCCGCATTGGCCGGCGTGGCCGTGGCAGGCATCGTCGCCGTGGTCGCGGCGGGTTTGCCGTATCGCCTCGGATTGCTGCTGGCCGTCGTGGTCGGCATGGCGGTGGCGATGGCGGTCGATACGGTCATCGATCAAAACAAGAACAAGGATGAAGCATGAATGCGCTCGATATCTGGCTCACCATCATTTTATTAACGGTAGCGACCATTCTGACGCGTAGTTCGTTCTTTCTGCTGGGCAATGCGGTGAAGTTGCCGCCGAAAGTACAGCATGCGCTGCGTTATGCGCCGGCAGCGGCCTTGGCGGCGATTGTCGTGCCTGATCTTGTGTTGACGGGCGGCGCGGTCAGCCTGAGCTGGATGAATCCCAAGCTGATCGCGGGTGTGGGCGCGGCGGCATTTTTTGTTGCAACCCGGCACTTACTCGGAACGATTATTGCAGGGATGGTGTTATTCACGCTGCTGCGGCTGGTTTTGTAAGCCAAAAAACGGTTTTTCGCGGGCATGCGCTGCGGTAAAATAGCGGTTTTTCATCAACCGCAACCTTCACTGGCAGCCCATGCAATTCAATCGACTGAGTGACCTGATTGCCTGCAATCAACTTCAAGGCAAGCGCGTATTCATCCGCGCCGATCTTAACGTGCCGCAGGACGACGCGGGCAATATTACCGAAGACACGCGAATCCGCGCGTCGGTACCGGCCATTCAGCAAGCGCTGGAGGCGGGTGCCGCGGTCATGGTCACGTCGCATCTGGGCCGTCCGACCGAAGGCGAATTCAAGCCGGAAGACTCGCTGGCGCCGATCGCCAAACGCCTGTCCGATTTGCTCGGCAAGCCGGTCGAATTGAAACAGAACTGGGTCGAGGGCGTCGATGTCAAGCCGGGCCAGGTCGTACTGCTGGAAAACTGCCGCGTCAATAAAGGCGAGAAAAAGAATAGCGACGAACTGGCGCAGAAAATGGCGAAGCTGTGCGATGTCTATGTCAACGATGCATTCGGCACCTCGCATCGTGCAGAAGCAACCACGCACGGCATCGCCAAATTTGCGCCGATCGCCTGCGCCGGCCCCTTGCTGGCAGCGGAACTCGATGCCCTCGGCAAGGCACTGGGCCAACCGGCGCGTCCGCTGGTGGCCATCGTCGCCGGCTCCAAGGTGTCGACCAAACTCACCATCCTGAAAACGCTGGCGGACAAAGTCGACAACCTGATTGTCGGCGGCGGCATCGCCAATACCTTCATGCTGGCCGCCGGTTTGAAAATCGGCAAGTCGCTGGCCGAAGCCGATCTGGTGGAAGATGCAAAAACCATCATCGACATGATGGCCAAGCGCGGCGCATCGGTGCCGATTCCGGTCGATGTGGTTTGTGCCAAAGAATTTTCCGCGACCGCTGCGGCGACCGTCAAGGATGTCAAAGACGTCGCGGACGACGACATGATTCTCGACATCGGTCCCAAGACGGCGGCGATGCTGGCGCAGCAAATCGCACAGGCGGGCACGGTCGTGTGGAACGGCCCGGTCGGTGTGTTTGAATTCGATCAATTCGGCGAAGGCACCAAAACACTGGCGCTGGCCATTGCCGATTCCAAGGCGTTTTCAATTGCCGGCGGCGGCGACACATTGGCGGCGATTGCCAAATACAACATCGCCGACAAGATCGGTTATATCTCGACCGGCGGCGGGGCATTCCTGGAATTTTTGGAAGGCAAGACTCTACCGGCCGTAGCGGTGTTGCAGGAACGTGCAAACGGCTGACAAACTATCGCCGCGTCCAATGGGCACCCTGCCCGTGCGAGGCTACACACTAACAGTTCGTGATCAGGAATAAACAATGCGTCGTGCCACCAAAATTGTTGCCACCATCGGACCCGCTTCCAGCGATCTCGATACCCTGACACGCATGTTCCGGGCGGGCGTGGATGTGGTGCGATTGAACTTCTCGCACGGCAAGGCGCAAGACCATATCGACCGCGCCAATCTGGTCCGCGAAGCCGCCGCCCTCTGCGGCCGCGAAGTCGCCATCATGGCCGATCTGCAAGGCCCGAAAATCCGCGTCGGCAAATTCGAAGAGGGCAAGATTCAACTGGTCAACGGCAACAAATTCATTCTCGATGCCGCGTGCGAACTGGGCAACCAGGAACAGGTCGGCCTCGACTACAAGGAATTGCCGCGCGACTTGAAACCGGCCGATGTGCTGCTGCTGAACGACGGCCTGATCGTGCTGGTGGTCGAGCGCGTGATCGGCAGCGCCATCCACACCACGGTGAAAATCGGCGGCGAACTGTCGAACAACAAGGGCATCAACCGCCAGGGCGGCGGCCTGTCGGCGCCGGCCCTGACGGCCAAGGACATGGAAGACATCAAGACCGCGATGAGCATCAAGGCCGATTATGTGGCGGTGTCGTTCCCGAAGAATGCGACCGACATGATCATGGCGCGGCAACTGGCGAATATCGCCGGCGAAGCGTACCAGCACAAGCCGCAGATGATCGCGAAGATCGAACGGGCGGAAGCGATTCCGGTGCTGCAGGAAATTCTCGATGCGTCCGACGGCATCATGGTCGCGCGCGGCGATCTGGCGGTGGAAGTCGGCAATGCGGCGGTGCCGGCCTTGCAAAAGCGCATGATCAAGATGGCGCGCGCATCCAACAAGCTGGCGATCACTGCGACGCAAATGATGGAATCGATGATCGTCAATGCGATCCCGACGCGTGCCGAAGTATCGGATGTGGCCAATGCGGTGCTGGACGGGACCGATGCGGTGATGACGTCGGCCGAGACGGCGTCCGGCAAGTATCCGGTCGAGACGGTGGAGGCGATGGCAGCCATTTGCCTGGAAGCGGAAAAGTCGGAAAACTACCGGCTGGATGCAGATTTTCTGAACGTGGTGTTTACGCGCATCGATCAATCGATTGCGTATGGGGCGTTATTCACGGCTTACCATTTGCGCGTCAAGGCAATCGCGGCGCTGACCGAGTCCGGTTCGACCGCGTTGTGGATGAGCCGTCACAATATCGATATCCCGATCTTTGCGATTACGCCCAGTGTCGCGACGCAACGCAAGGCATCGCTGTTCCGCAATGTCAGCACCCTGGAAATGGTGCAGTCGGCCGACCGTGAGGCGGTGCTGAAAGCCGCGCAGGATTTGCTGTTAGCCAAAGGCGCGGTAACGAAAGGTGACATGATAGTTGTTACCTGGGGCGAACCCATGGGGCAAGTGGGCGGCACCAATGCACTCAAGATCATGAAGATCGGCGAGTATTGATTTGTTGGGGACAGAACCGCGCTGACCGGGTAATTCGTCACAGAGTGCGTCGCAAACGCTGTCCGCCATATTAATTAACGAATTTTTATTGTTTTGGAGAATCACCATGGCTCTCGTATCTATGCGTCAATTACTGGACCACGCTGCGGAAAACGGCTACGGTTTGCCGGCATTTAACGTCAATAACCTGGAACAAGTGACTGCGATTATGCAAGCGGCCGATGAAGCCGGCGCACCGGTCATCATGCAAGCGTCGGCCGGCGCCCGCAAGTACGCAGGCGAAGCCTTCCTGCGGCATTTGATTTCGGCGGCGGTCGAAGCGTATCCGCACATCCCGGTCGTCATGCATCAGGATCACGGCCAGTCGCCGGCAGTGTGCATGGCTGCGATCAAATCCGGTTTCACGTCGGTGATGATGGACGGTTCGCTGATGGAAGACGGCAAGTCGGTCGCCAGCTATGAATACAACGTCGACGTGTCGCGCAAGGTGGTCGAGTTTTCACACTCGATCGGCGTCACGGTGGAAGCGGAACTGGGCGTGCTCGGTTCGCTGGAAACCATGAAGGGCGACAAGGAAGATGGTCACGGCGCGGATGGCACGATGACGCGCGAACAGCTGCTGACCGATGTCACGCAAGCGGCGGATTTCGTGAAGCTGACACAATGCGATGCACTGGCGATTGCCATCGGCACGTCGCATGGCGCTTATAAATTTTCGCGCAAGCCGACCGGCGACATTCTTGCCATCCAGCGCATCAAGGAAATCCATGCGCGCATTCCGAATACGCATCTGGTGATGCACGGCTCCTCTTCGGTGCCGCAGGAATTGCTGGCCGAGATTCGTGAATTCGGCGGCGACATGAAAGAGACCTATGGCGTGCCGGTCGAAGAAATTCAGGAAGGCATCAAGCACGGTGTACGCAAGATCAATATCGACACCGACATCCGACTCGCGATGACCGGCGCGATCCGCCGCTATCTGTTCGAGAATCCGTCCAAGTTCGATCCGCGCGATTACCTGAAGCCGGCGCGTGAAGCGGCCAAACTGGTGTGCAAGGCGCGTTTCCTGTCGTTCGGCTGTGAAGGCCAGGCGGCGAAAATCAAGCCGGTGACGCTGGAAAAAATGGCAGAGCGATACAAGAAGGGCGAGCTGTCGCAGATCGTCAACTAGTACCGCATCCGGTAAATCCTCCGTCAAAGGAAATCGATGGATTTTTTCGATTGGCAAGGCGCGAGGAGGCCGCATAGCTAGCTATGCAACGACGAGCAACGCCGCCAAGTGGAAAAAGACGCGATTTACTGACGGAGAATTTGCCGGATGCGGTACTAGTATTCTGGACGGCGGCGGCGATACCAATATTCCCGCTCCCCAACCTGAAAAACACTGCATTCCCGCATTTCGCGGGAATGCCTTTTTTATAGCAATCATTAGGTAATCATTAGGTAAATCGAAATGACTGAAAAAACACTCGTTGGTATCGTAATGGGTTCCACCTCTGACTGGGACGTGATGAAAGAAGCGGCGCAAGTGTGCAAGGATTTTGGCGTCAGCTATGAAGCGCGCGCGTTGTCCGCGCACCGTACACCGACCGAACTGGAAGAGTGGATCGACGACATGGAAGCGCGCGGCTGCCAGGCGTTCATTGCCGGTGCAGGCGCTGCCGCGCATCTGGCCGGCGTGGTCGCTGCCAAGACAATATTGCCGACCTTCGGCGTGCCGATTCCATCGAAATATTTGAAAGGCCTCGACTCGCTGCTGGCGATGGTGCAGATGCCCAAGGGTATCCCGGTGCCGACGCTGGCCATCGGTGAAGCGGGCGCCGGTAATGCCGGTCTGTCCGTGATTGCGATGCTGGCGTTGAACGATGCCGCAATGAAAGCGAAACTGATCGCGTTCCGCGCGCAGCAAGCGGAAAAAGTGCGCAATGCGAAATTGCCCGAATTGAACTAATTGAACTGAGTCAATTGTCATAATTTAAGGAATCAAGATGTCCGGCCTGCTACAGACAAATATC
This sequence comes from uncultured Oxalobacteraceae bacterium, assembly GCA_946478765.1. The sequence continues at coordinate 12,639 of CAMLDH010000073.1, forward strand.
AAATCCCTCCCGTTCCTGCATCGCGGCAAAGTGCGCGACATCTATGCGGTCGGTGACGACAAACTGCTGGTGGTGCAGACCGATCGCCTGTCGGCGTTTGATGTGATCCTCGACGACCCGATCCCGAACAAAGGGAAAGTGCTGACCACAATGTCGAATTTCTGGTTCAAAAAATTCGGCCACCTGATGCCGAACCATGAAACCGGGATCGATCCGCTGTCCGTGGTGACGCCGGAAGAACGCGCGCAGGTCGAAGGCCGCGCGATCGTGGTCAAGAAATTCAAGCCGCTGGCGATCGAAGCGATCGTGCGCGGCTACCTGATTGGTTCCGGCTGGAAGGATTATCAAAAGACCGGTGCGGTGTGCGGCATCGCGTTGCCGGCTGGTCTGAAGGAAGCGCAAAAATTGCCGGAGACGATTTTTACGCCGTCCACCAAGGCGCCGATGGGGCAGCATGACGAAAACATTTCGTATGCGGAAGCAGAGAAAATTATCGGCGCCGACATTGCGCGCCAGGTACGCGACGCAGCCCTCAATCTGTACACGCAAGCATCGGAGTTTGCCGCGACCAAGGGCATCATCATCGCCGATACCAAGTTCGAATTCGGTCTGGATGCCAATGGCGCCATCCATTTGATCGACGAGATCCTGACCCCCGATTCGTCGCGCTTCTGGCCGGCATCGAGCTACCAGGTCGGCATGTCGCCGCCTTCGTTCGACAAGCAGTTCGTGCGCGACTGGCTGGAGACGCAGCCGTGGGACAAGAAGGCGCCGGCGCCGCATCTGCCGCTCGACGTGGCGCAGCAGACTGCCGACAAGTATGAAGAAGCGCTGCGCTTGCTGACCGCTTGAGATATTCACCTTTCAAGGGGAGGAGTGCATCGCTTCGCCCCTTTGTCCCGTGACAACGACTGCGTCCTCAGTAGACATCCGACAAGCCGCCGCGATTCTCGAATCCGGCGGCCTGGTCGCGTTTCCGACCGAGACAGTGTACGGTCTCGGCGCCGATGCGGAAAATCCGGGAGCGGTTGCCAACATCTATGCAGCCAAAGGCCGTCCGTCGAATCATCCGGTGATCGTGCACGTGGCGCCCGACGCAGACATCGGCTACTGGGCGACGTCGATTCCGCCTGAAGCCCACCAGTTGATCAAGGCGTTCTGGCCCGGCCCGCTCACGCTCATCCTGAAACGCGCCGCACACATTCCCGATGCGGTGTCGGGCGGTCAGGATTCGATAGGCGTGCGCTGTCCGTCGCATCCGGTCGCGCAAGCATTGCTGCGTACGTTCAAAGGCGGTACAGGCGGCATCGCCGCACCGTCGGCCAACAAGTTCGGCCACGTCAGCCCGACCACCGCGCAGCATGTGCGCGACGAGTTCGGC
>CAMLDH010000074.1 GCA_946478765.1 uncultured Oxalobacteraceae bacterium
GTTTGACGCCGACGTGGAAGCCGGTTTCGTCGTCGTGATGCGAGAATCCGCCGAGGCCGCCGGATGCGGTCACGCGATGGCAAGGAATCACCAGCGGAAACCAGTTGGCGCCGCATGCCTGCCCTACCGCGCGCGGCGCCGATCGAATCAGCCGGGCGACTTCGCCGTAGGTCAGCACGTCGCCGCGCGGAATGGCGGCAATCACCTGCCACACCTTGCGCTGGAATGCAGTGCCGACTTCGGCCAGCGGCAAATCGAAGCGGTAGCCGGGTTCGGCCAGATAACGCTCGACCTGGCGCGCGGCCTTTTCGGCAAGCGGATCGGCGGGCGCTTTCTCATCGAACCTGGGCGGCAGATACACCACTTCGCACACGATGCCGGGTTCCGTGCGTATGCCGACCGCGCCGAACGGCGCGTGCACGACGGCAGAAAACAGGGCATCGCTTTGGGCTTTATTCATGGCGCGTTTTATCGACAAATGCAAAATGGGTAGCATAAAACAAAAAAGGCGCATCTTGCGATGCGCCTTAAATATTGCCGTTGTGTTCCAGACCGCTTGAAGGTATTGCTACCGCAGTTTTAATTGAAACACCTGTCTCCGAGTACATTCTTGGTCGTACTGCCGTTCTTATGCACCATCCCCCTTTAAATTCGATCTGTTGCAAGCTTGTTTTTATCATTGTCGCCTGCATCACCCGAGCCGAAAACCATCTGCACGCGCTCATGTGAACAAGATCACAGCTTCGAGTATTTCTGAAGCCATGACCTTGAAGTGGCGCAATTATAAATCAAATAGTTACTTGTAAATCAAATTCGGCAGCCAAAGCGTAATCTCGGGCACATAAGTAATCAAAAGTAAAAAGCCGAGCATGGTGAGCAACCAGGGCGCCACCGCGACGGTCAGTTCGGTGATGCCCATTTTCGTTATTCCAGAAGCAACATACAAGTTCAAGCCCACCGGCGGATGGCACATGCCGACTTCCATGTTGACGACAATCAGAATGCCGAAATGGACCGGGTCGATCCCGAGTTTCATCGCGACCGGAAACAGGATCGGCGCCATGATCAAGACGATTGACGATGGCTCCATCACATTGCCAGCGAGCAGCAACAATACGTTGACGACCAGCAGGAAGGTGACCACGCCCAAGCCCTTGCCGGTGATCCATTCCGCCATCGCCTGCGGAATGTTTTCGCTGGTGACGAGGAACGAGAACAATACCGCATTGGTAATAATATAGAGCAACATCGCCGACATCGAGGCCGAGTCGAGCAAGACCTTCGGCACCTGTTTGAGGGTCATATCCTTGTAGACGAAGACGGCGATGACGAAGGCATAGACCGCGGCCATCGCTGCCGCTTCGGTCGGCGTAAAGACCCCTGAATAGATGCCGCCCATCACGATCACGATCAGCAACAGTCCCCATGCGCTCTTGCGGAACGTGACAAAGCGCTCGCCCCAAGTCGCCTTCGGCAAGCGCGGATAGCCCTTCTTGCGTGCCAGGTACCAGGTGGTCAGACCGAGCAGGAAGGCCAGCATCAAGCCGGGCACCACACCCGCCATGAACAGCTTGCCGACCGACGTGTTGGTCGACACCGAATACATCACCATCACGATCGATGGCGGGATCAGGATGCCCAATGCGCCGGAGGTGGTGATGACGCCGGCGCCGAACTTGTTGGGGAACCCCTGCTTGACCATGGCCGGCAGAATGATGGAGCCGATCGCGACCACAGTGGCCGGGCTGGAGCCGGATACCGCGGCAAACAAGGCACAGGCCATCACGCCCGCCAACGCCAGGCCGCCATGCCAGTGGCCGACCATCGAGGTGGCGAAGTTGATCATGCGCCGCGCGACGCCGCCGTGCGTCAGGAAATTACCCGCGAGGATAAAGAACGGGATCGCCATGATCTCGAACTTTTCGATGCCGGTAAACAGCTTCAAGGCCACCGACTGCACCGGCACATCGGTCATCGTAAACAGGAAGGTCAGGACGGTGAGGCCAAGCGAGATCGAAATCGGCATGCCCGTCAGCATCAGCACGAACAGCAGGACGAAGATGATGAGTGCGTTCATGTCGACGCTCCTTTATGGGTCAGTTCGTCGACTTCTTCGCTGATCAGCTTTTCGTCCAGGCCGTCCACATGCGAATGATCGTGCTTCGGCAAAGTGCCGGTCTTGATGAATTGCCATGCCACTTGCAGGAAGCGGAACGACATCAGGTAAGAGCCCAGCGGCACGGCCAGGTAGACCGTCCACATCGGGATTTCGAGATCGGCCGATACCGAATCGGTATGGCCGATATCCCAGACGAAGTGCGCACCCAGCGTGCCGACGATGCCGGTAAAGCTTGCGCCGGCCAGCAAACCGAACACGATGAATTTATTGCGCCACGGCGTATCGAGGCGGTTGATCAGCACGTCGACCCCGACGTGGATGCCGGTGCGCACGCCATAGGCGGCGCCGAACTTGGCCATCCACACGAACATGTAGATCGTCAGTTCCTGGGCCCAGCTGGTATTGAGCTTGATGAGGAAATCCTGCACCACCGGAATCGGCAGACCGGATGTGTAACGGTGGATCACCGCAACGAAAATGATGAGTGTCGCGAGTCCCATCAGGGTTGCAATCAGCCACTCTTCCAAGTGATTGAGAAATTTCATGTGTCCTCCCTGGTTTGCAGATGCGATCGGCCGTGCGCCATCAGCTGCAAATTGTCCAGAATATTAGTGTGGCATGCCGGTTGAATGTGGGCGCATCACGATGTGCCCTGCACATTCCCCCATTCACCGCGGCGATATTCGATGAAGGCGGTTGATGCCGCCACCCTCATCTCGACGGCATCAGCCGATTACTTCTTCGCCATCGCTTCCTTGTTGATCGCGTCGATCAGGTCCTTGCCGATGCGGCCTTCCATCTCTTTCTGCACCGGCAGCAGGGCCTTGCGCCACGCGGCCTGTTCCTGTTCGGTCAGTTCATAGATCTTGGTCTTGCCGCTCTTGCGCACCGCCGCCATGGCCATGTCGTTCTCGCGCTGCGCGATGTCGTTGGCGTACTTGGTGGTTTCCTTCATCGCGCCATCCAGTGCCGTGCGGATATCGGCCGGCAGGCCATCCCAGAACTTCTTGTTGACGATCACCGCATAACCGAGATAACCGTGATTGGAGACGGTCAGGTTGCTCTGCACTTCATGCATTTTCTGCGTGTAGAAATTGGATGGCGGATTCTCGGTGCCGTCGACCACGCCGGTCTGTAGCGCCTGGTAGACCTCGGAGAACGCCATCACCTGCGGATTGGCGCCCAATGTACGCATCTGCGCGTCCAGCACCTTGGACGACTGGATGCGCATTTTCATGCCCTTGAAATCGGCCGGCGCATGCAACGGCTTGTTGGCCGACATGACCTTGAAGCCGTTATCCCAGAACGCCAGGCCGGTGATGCCTTTCGGCTCCAGCTTTTTCAGCAAGTCCTTGCCGATCGGACCGTCAGTGACTTTGTACAGCACTTGCTTGGACGGGAAAATGTAAGGGAGGTCGAATACTTCGAAATCCTTCACCCCGAGCGGACCGAATTTGGCCAGCGAGGGCGCCAGCATCTGCACCGCGCCCAGTTGCAGCGCTTCGAGTTCTTCCTTGTCCTTGTATAGCTGGCTGTTCGGATAGATATCGACCTTGACGCGGCCTTTGGTGGCCTTTTCCGCCAGTTCCTTGAAGCGCTCTGCGGCATGGCCTTTCGGCGTATCGCTCGCGACCACATGGCTGAACTTGATGACGATCGGCGCTTGTGCAAATGCATTGGTGCTGACGAGGGCGGCCGTGGACAGCGCCAGAAGCAGGTTTTTCAGTTTCATGAACGTCTCCTAAAAAGGATGGGAATAACATTATTATCGTTTCGGCTTGGTATTGTCATCATCGGCGCCACAGTCCACAACTGTGGTTAACCACAGTCAGGCCATGCAATCGCGCTGGCCCAACTTGCGGTCAGATACACTACGAGACATGACAACGCCAGGATTTAGCGCAAAATTCGGATTCCCTCGCCGCAGGCAGGCCTGGCGCTGGCTGATCCCGATCTTGCTGGTGCTGTTGTTTGTGCCGACGCTGATATGGCTGCCATGGCAGGCGCAGCGGATGGAAGCCAACGAGCGGCAAGAACAGTTGATCGCCGATACGCTATGGGTCGAACAGACGATCCGCTTCCAGCTCAGCCGGGATGAAGACAGCATCCGCGTGGTCGCCGCTGAAATCGCAAGCGCCGGCTTATCAAAAAATAAATTCCGTGAACGGGTTGCGCCCCTGCTCGGAAACAGTCGCGAGATCAGCCGTCTCGTGTGGCTGGACGCGAACGGAAAATCGGTTGCCTCCACCGACGATACACCTGTCGCCCTCACCGATTTTTCGGCGCCGTCCCATCTGGCGCAAGCGCACGCGCGCGCGACCGCGACCGCCCAATATAGCCAGCCGATGCAGCCGCCCGCCGCCAACGGACCGATTCTGCTGGACTACCACTTGCCGATCATGGCCGGCGATCGCTATATCGGCAGCTTGACCGCCAGCTATTCGACCGCCAGCATCCTGGATGAAATGGTGCCGTGGTGGTTCGCCCAGGATAACGAAATCATCTTGGCCGATGGCGACGACAATGTGATCGACAAGCGCGTGGCCGGCGGGCCGGGCCGCGGCCTGTACACGCACAGACGCGCACTGGATCTGCCCGGCGTGACGCTGGTGTTGCGCACCAATAGCGTCAAGAGTGCGCCGAAACTGCTGCCCAACCTGCTGGTCGGTTCGGTCATCATGCTCTCGATCGGCCTGCTCTGGAGTCTGTGGGCCCTGTGGCGCGACATCAACCGGCGCTTGGCGACGGAAGGCGCATTGCGGCAGCAGATGTCGTTTCGCACCGCGATGGAAAATTCGCTGCTGACCGGCCTGCGCGCGCGCGATCTGGAAGGACGCGTGACCTACGTCAATCCGGCGTTCTGCCAGATGGTGGGAACGCCGGTTGAAGAACTGGTCGGCAAAAAGCCGCCGATGCCGTACTGGGCGCCGGAAGCGATGGATGAATATCAGGAACGCTTTTCGCAAGTGCTGGCGGGCACGGTCACGCCGCAGTTCGAGACGATATTCCAGCGCGCCAACGGCGAGCGCTTTCCGGTGCTGATTTTCGAATCGCCATTAGTCGACGACACGGGCAAGCAAACCGGCTGGATGGGATCGATCCTCGACATTTCCGATCGCAAGCGTGTCGAAGCGCTGAACCGGCAGCAGCAGGAGAAGCTGCAAGCCGGCGCACGGCTTGCCACCATGGGTGAAATTGCGTCGACCCTGGCGCATGAACTGAACCAGCCGCTGGCGGCGATTTCGAGCTACACCACCGGCGCGCTGAACCTGCTCAACAGCGACATTGCGCGATCCGGCGCGCTCGATCTCGACCTGCTGAAACCGGCGCTGGAAAAGGCCGGCGCGCAGGCGCAGCGTGCCGGCCAAATCATCCGCAGCGTGCATACCTTTGTCAAAAAGCGCGAACCGCTGCGCGAAGCGGTCGCCATTCAGGTATTGATCGACAGCGTCATGCCGCTGGTCGAACTGCAGGCGCACCAGTTCTTCGTCGTGATCCAGACCAGCATTGCGCCTGCGCTGCCGCCGGTGCTGGCCGATCGCGTGTTGCTAGAACAGGTATTGCTGAATCTGACGCGCAATGCGATCGAAGCGATGCGCAATGTGCCGCCCGGGCGGCGCCTGCTGCGCATCGTCGCCGGCGCCGACGAAACAGCCTCGCCGCCCAACGCCGTGATCTCGGTCATCGACCAGGGACACGGCATTCCGGACGACGTCACCGATCGCCTGTTTTCACCGTTTTTTTCGACCAAGGCGGAAGGCATGGGCATGGGCTTGAACATCTGCCGTACCGCGATCGAGTTCCATGGCGGGACACTAACGCATGCGAACAATCCGCAAGGCGGTACAATTTTCCGGTTTTCGCTGCCTTCGCAGATGGCGGGCGCCTAAACATACAATATTCTTTGAATGAATATCGCCATCAACCCGCGGGAGAGCCGATGCTGCATATTGTCGACGACGAAGAAGTAATCCGCGATTCGCTCCTCTGGCTTGCCACATCGCGCGGCATCACGGCGACCGCTTATGCAAGCGGCCATGCGTTCCTGACCTCGCTGGGCGGCGAGATCAGGTTCGATCCGCACGGAGAATGCGTGTTGCTGGACGTGCGCATGCCCGATGTCAGCGGTGTCGCACTGTTCGAAGCGCTGGCCGCGCGCGAACTGACGCAACGACTGCCCGTCATATTTCTCACCGGCCACGGCGACGTGCCGATGGCGGTCGATACGCTCAAGCGCGGCGCCTTCGATTTTTTTGAAAAGCCGTTCAACGACAACAAGCTGATGGACCGCGTGCAGGAAGCGCTCGCCGCATCGCAGCTGGCCGGTGCGATGGCGGCAGTCCATACCCGGCTGGCGGCATTGTCGGTGCGCGAGCGCGAAGTGCTCGACCTTATCCTGGGTGGCAAAATGAATAAAGTGATTGCCGATCAGCTCGGCATCAGCATGCGCACGGTGGAAGTGCACCGCGCGCATATCTTCGACAAGATGAATGTGAAGACGGCGGTGGAACTGGCGCGCTTGCTGAAGTAACGCGTCTATCGTGGCTGGCGCTGGCGCGCTCGTCGTTCGTCAATCTCTCATTTTCAGGTACATGCGCTTGAAGTAGGATGGGTAGAGTGAAACGAAACCCGTCAATGCTCTGATTGCCGCCATTGATGGGTTTCGCTGCGCTCTACCCATCCTACGATCCTTTCATTGAAAATTGAAGCGTGCCGGACTACCAGTTTTTCATTCCGGGTATTTACCGCGCCTGATCGAGCGCCCATGCCACATGTTCGCGCACCAGTTCTGACGGATGATCGGCCCGCGCCTGCAATGCGGCGACAATCTCCGCTGCCGATACGCCGCCGCGCAACGCATTGCCCAGCCCCACCGCCATATTGCGCAGCCAGCGCGCATGGCCGATGCGCCGCATCGCGCTGCCTTCGGTCTTGCGGCTGAACTCTTCTTCGCTCCATGCAAACAGGTCCAGCAGCGTAGCCCGATCGAGCCCATGCCGCACATCGAAATCCGCCAGCGTCGCACGCTGCGCGAATTTATTCCACGGACACGCCAGTTGGCAATCGTCGCACCCCACCACGCGGTTGCCGATCAAGGGCCGCAGTTCGACCGGAATACTGCCCTTCAATTCCAGCGTCAGATACGAAATGCAGCGGCGCGCGTCCAGCCGGTAAGGGCCGACGATCGCCTGGGTCGGACACACATCGATACAGGCGCGGCACTGGCCGCAATGCGGCGCAATCGGCGCCTCGGGCGGCAGCGGCAAATCGGTATAAATCTCGCCGAGAAAAAACATCGAGCCGGCGTCGCGATTGAGCAGCAAGGTGTGCTTGCCGCGCCAGCCCAGGCCGGCCTGGGCCGCGAGCGCCACTTCCATCACCGGCGCCGAATCGGTAAACACCCGGTAACCGAATTCGCCCACTTCGCCCTTGATGCGGTCCGCCAACTGTTGCAAGCGCGTGCGCAATACCTTGTGGTAATCCCGGCCGCGCGCATAGAGCGACACCGCCGCCGCCCCCGGATCGCGGCTGCGCGCCTCCTCCCGCGCACGCCAGTCCTCGCCCGCGCCCTGCGGCAGATAATCCATGCGCGCGATGATGACGCGGACCGTACCGGGCACCAGTTCCGCCGGACGCGCGCGCTTCATCCCGTGCGCTGCCATATAATCCATCTCACCGTGCATGCCGGCGGCCAGCCATGCCTGCAAGCCCGCTTCGGCATGCGCCAGATCGATATCGGCAACGCGAATGTCGGCAAAGCCCAGTTCGCGGCCCCATGCCTTGATGGCGAGCATGAGAGCAGCAAGGTCGATGATTGATTTATCTTGCACAATAACTGTTATTCAACTGAGTGAAACCATTTTATTCGATGCAGCATTTTAAAGCCCTCCTCCACGATGAAGCCGGCACCGTCGCGCTTGGCGCATCGCTGGCGCGTGCGCTGGCGCCGGGCCTCGCGATTTATCTGCATGGCGACCTCGGCGCCGGCAAAACCGCCCTGACCCGCGCGCTGCTGCATGCGGCCGGCCACACCGGCCATGTCAAAAGCCCAACCTATACGCTGGCCGAACCGTACACCGTTGTCATCGCAGGACGCCCGACCGAGGTGATTCATTTTGACCTGTATCGCATGGCCAGCCCGGAAGAATTCCTGGACGCCGGATTTCGCGAACACTTCAATGAACATAATATCTGCATCGTCGAGTGGCCGGAAAAGGCCGAAGCGGTGTTGCCGCCGCCCGACATCAACCTGTATTTGACCGTTGCCGGATCAGGGCGTGATGTAGAATTGCAAGCATTGTCCGACCAGGGTTTTCAATGCCTCGACCGACTGAAGTTCGCACCCAACCTTTGAACTCCCAAACCCGCCGCACTGTCCTCAAAGCCGGCGGTACGCTGCTTCTATCCGTATTTTCTCCATTGACTGCGCACGCTGCGCAGATCATGGGAGTGCGCGTATGGCCGGCGGAAGACTATACCCGCGTCACGCTGGAAAACGACAGCAATCTGAAGGCGACGCATTTCATCGTCAAGGATCCGGAACGCCTGGTGGTCGATATCGAAGGCCTGGAACTGAATCCGACCCTGAAAGAGCTGGTCGCCAAAATCCAGCCGAACGATCCGTATATCAAGCAGGTGCGGGTCGGCCAGAACCGCCCGAACGTGGTGCGCCTGGTGTTCGATCTGAAAGAAGAAATCAATCCGCAGGTGTTTACGCTGGCGCCGGTTGGCAGCTATCAACACCGGCTGGTATTCGATCTGTACCCGACCAAGGCGCCCGATCCGATCGCGGCGCTGATTGCCAAAGGCGAATGGCCGGCCGACAAGCCGGCCGACCTCAAGCCGCCGGTCGCGGAAGCCAAACCGGAACATGCGATAAAGCAAGCGGATACCCCAACCGCCAAGGCCGATGTCAAGGAAGACAAGGCGCCGCAGCTCACGCGCATGATCACCATCGCAATCGATCCCGGCCATGGCGGGGAAGATCCGGGTGCAGTCGGGCGCGGCGGCAGCCGCGAAAAAGACGTCGTGCTGTCGATTGCCAAGCGCCTCAAAGCCAGGATCGAAGAGCAGCCCAACATGCGGGTCATGCTGACGCGCGACGCCGACTATTTCGTGCCGCTGCATGTGCGCGTGCAAAAGGCGCGCAAGGTGCAGGCCGACCTGTTCATGTCGATCCATGCCGATGCGTTCGTGGAATCGACCGCGCGCGGCTCGTCGGTCTTTGCGCTATCCGAAAAAGGCGCGTCGTCGACCGCCGCGCGCTGGCTGGCCAACAAGGAAAATGCGGCCGACCTGATCGGCGGCGTCAACATCAAGACCCACGACCGCCAGCTCGCCAGCGTGCTGCTCGACCTGTCCACGACCGCACAAATCAACGACAGCATCAAGCTGGCCAAAGCGGTGCTGGGCGAGATCGGCGGCATCAACCGGCTGCACAAGGGCGCGGTGGAACAAGCGGGATTCGCGGTGCTGAAAGCACCCGACATCCCGAGCATCCTGATTGAAACCGCATTCATCTCGAATCCGGAAGAAGAAGCGAAGCTGACCGACGACGCGTACCAGGATCAGATGGCCGAGGCGGTATTGAAAGGGATCAAACGCTACTTCGCGAAGAATCCGCCATTGGCGAAAAGCAGGATGACGTAACAAAGACCGTGGCCGAAGCATCAGTGCAGCGTGCGCACGGTGCATGCCAAGGCCGCACGCGCGAACGACTTGACTCAAAGCGAATCCGGACGAATCTTAAACCTGGATTCGGCAGTTGACCGCTTACTTTTGTCTGGAGAGCCGCATGAACATTGACTTTCTTTCGCTCGATAGCGTTCACCAATTGGGTGAGAGCGCTACAGGCGCGATTGCCCACTTTTCCGGCCCTCTGGCGTCGTTGCTTCTCCTAGTGGAATGCAGTCCGCGTCGTCGTCGCGCCTAGCCAGAGAGCCGGAAAAATGCACACTCGCACCTGTCCAACTGCCGAATCCAGGTTAAAGGAAATCCCCATGCGCCCAACCAAACTCCTCATCCCCTTGCTGCTCGGCACACTTGGCCTGACCGCATCCGCGGAAGACGACGACGCGATCACGCCGTACCGGCCGTCGGTTTCCAACTCGGCGCAATTGCCGGTCGCAGGACAACTGGAGCTGGAACTCGGCGGCATAAGCGCCAAAGCGGGGAGCGCCCGGCGCAACAGCCTGCCCTATCTTTTCAAGCTCGCCTTCAACCAGCAATGGGGGGTATTGGCGGGCGGCGAAGCCTACGTATCGGACCGGGATGCATTCGGCAAGGTCGCGCATGGCATCGGCGACACGTCCATCGTGCTGAAACGCGCCTTCCTGATCGACGACGCCACCGCATACGGGCTCGAATTCGGCGCCAAGCTGGCTACGGCAAAAGAGGCCATCGGCAGCGGCAAGGCGGATTACACATTGAATGGCATCTACAGCAAAGACATCAATGACAAAGTGCATATGGATGCCAATCTCAACTTCACCCGGCTGGGGGCAATCGATATGGGCGCCGGGCGCACCCAGACCGGTTTGTCCGCGTCCTTTTCCATTCCAGTCGCGAACCGGTGGAACGCGACTGCCGAACTGTCGGGCGTACGCCGCAGCGGCACGCCCGATGCCGCGCAGTTTCTGGCGGCAATGACCTATAACCCGAGCAAACGGCTGGCGATTGATTTCGGCATGGTAAAAGGTTTGACCAATGCCACGCCTGACTGGTCGTTTTTTACCGGCGTCGTACTGCCAATCACAAAATTGTGGTGACATATTGCATTGCACCGGTTTTGATTGCAATCCGCTCTGGCCGCTGTCGCATAAGCGCTTTTCCCATAAGTATGGGAGCTACCTGCGGCCGCCTGCATTTCCACATCGCATTATTGTTTAGACTCTGCTACTCTTTTATTGCGAACCGGAAATTCTCCCTTTCCGGCTTATAGTGGCCATCGTGGTATCGATCAATTTCTGCACAGCCTGAGTTGCGCCAATCAACGCGGCAACCGGACCTTCCTGCAAAAATTCGACATGCCTTACAGATAGCATTGACTTTTTTTGACAAGGAAAAAACCATGACGCAAGCGACCTCAAGCAGTGCTCAGGCATCTGGAGCGCCATCCGACCGCGATCTGGGCGGCAATGAATATCTCGCCTTCACCCTCGGCAAGGAAGAATACGGCATCGACATCCTGAAGGTGCAGGAGTTGCGCGGCTACGAAGCCGTCACGCGCATCGCCAACTCTCCCGACTTCATCAAAGGCGTGGTCAATCTGCGCGGCATCATCGTGCCGATCGTCGACATGCGCATCAAGTTCAATCTGGGCGAACCGACCTATGACCAATTCACGGTGGTGATCATCCTCAACATCGCCGGACGCGTGATGGGCATGGTAGTCGATAGCGTGTCGGACGTGATTGCGCTGTCGGCGGACCAGGTAAAACCGGCGCCGGAAATGGGCACCGCATTGCAGACCGATTACCTGATCGGCCTAGGCACCATCGATGAGCGCATGCTGATCCTGGTCGATATCGACAAGTTGATGTCCAGTGCCGAGATGGGATTGATCGAGAAAATTGCAGCCTGATCGGCACAAACGCCATCCCGCCAAGAACCTACCCCGGTAGGCCAAATCGTCGTGGCGGGGCACTTGCCGCGCAGCCCTGCATTGCAGTTTCTCGCCCTAGCCCGCCATGACTCGTCACTCCTCTTCCAGGACGCATCCTCGCTTGCCAGCGGGGATCGTTACGCAGGCGCGGGACAAGGCCCCCGTTCGCCGGCGGGTCGCATGCGATCATTCGCAGGCAGACAGAAGGAGCATCGCCTTGCAGGGCGATGCCGTTACGCAGGCGTGGAGCAGTGCTCCACGAAACCCCTGCTTCACCATGTTGCCTGAAGCCCCTGCCCCCCCCTGCTTCAACCTTGCCTGCATGGATATCACCTCTGCCGCCACTACCGCACCCTACTGAGATAGGCTCTAAGGAAAACAATACTATGAACTTTGGAAATTTCAAGATCAGCGTCCGTTTGAGTACCGGCTTCGGCATCCTGATGGCGCTGATGCTGGTGACGACGATAGTCAGCATTGCCCGCTTTTCCTCCATCGGCAGCGCCAACGATAAATTCATCATGCAGGACTGGGCCGCCGCCGAAGCAGCGCACGCTATCGATTCCGCGGCACGCGAAAATGCGAGAAGAACGCTGGCATTGTTTATCCTGCCCGACCAGGCGGCACGCGCCAAAAGTTATGAACGCATCGACCTCAACAAAAAAGCGATCGACACGGCGCTGGATAATTTAGGCAAGCTTGCCGACACGGCGGACGACAAGGCATTGCTGACAAAGCTGCAGGCAGCACGTGCGGCCTATTTGGCTTCGTTCCTCAAGGTCGCCGATCTGCTGGAAGCAGACAAGCGCGACGACGCGACCAAGATGATGAATGTCGAAACGTTTCCGGCGCTAGACGCGTTGATCGACACCATCAAGACGCTGGTCGAAACCCAGAAAAAAGGAGTGGAAGCCGGCGGCGCAAATGTCAAGCACGACATCGAATCATCACGCACCCTCACCATTGCGCTGGGCCTGGTCGCACTACTGGCCAGCATCAGCCTCGCGTTGTGGATCACACGCTCCATTACCGGTCCGTTGAATGAAGCTGTGGAGATTACCAGGCATGTGGCCGGCGGCGACCTCACGGTCCGCATCGATGTGACGACCAAGGATGAAACCGGCCAACTGCTGCAGGCATTGAAGGACATGAATGCAAGCCTGGCCAGGACAGTGGGCGAAGTACGTATCGGCACCGAAACGATTTCGACCGCTTCCGGTGAAATCGCGTCCGGCAATGCCGACCTGTCCTCGCGCACCGAAGCGCAAGCCAGTTCGCTGGAAGAGACCGCCTCGTCGATGGAAGAACTGACGTCGACCGTCAAGCAGAATGCCGACAATGCGCGGCAAGCCAATCAACTGGTGCTCTCCGCGTCCGATGTCGCATTGAAAGGCGGGCAAGTCGTGGGACAGGTAGTTGATACGATGGGCTCGATCAAGGAGAGCTCGCGCAAGATCGTCGACATCATCGGCGTGATCGACGGCATTGCGTTCCAGACCAATATCCTGGCGCTGAACGCGGCGGTCGAAGCGGCGCGCGCCGGCGAACAGGGCCGCGGCTTCGCGGTAGTGGCCACCGAAGTGCGCAACCTGGCGCAGCGCTCGGCCGGCGCCGCCAAGGAAATCAAATCGCTGATCGGCGACTCGGTCGAGAAAGTTGATGCCGGCGGCAAGCTGGTCGATGAAGCAGGCGCGACGATGGATGAGATCGTCACCTCGGTCAAGCAGGTTGCCGACATCATGAGCGAAATCACCGCAGCCAGCGACGAGCAAAGTGCCGGCATCGAGCAAGTCAACCAGGCCATCACGCAGATGGATGAAATGACACAGCAGAATGCGGCGCTGGTGGAACAGGCTGCGGCAGCGGCGCAAAGCATGCAGGACCAGGCCGGCAGCCTGGCGCAGGCGGTCAGCGTGTTCAAGCTGACGCACAACGCAATGCAAGCCTTGCCGCGCGCGGCGTCAGTGCCTAAAAGCACCGCAGTTGCGGCGCGGCCCGCCAAGCAAGCTCGCCCTGCCAAACATCCGGAGGGCAAAACTGCTGCGTTGGCAAAACCGAAAACGGTCACGCACGGCAACGAGGATTGGGAAGAGTTTTAGCGCGCGCGCCGCATTGCAAGAGGAGCAGCATGGGGGATGCGATGTACGCGCATCCCCTTTTTTCTGGCCGGCGAAAAATCAGCGTGCTGCAATCTATGCGTCATGTGCATAGGCCATAAGAAAACGGCATGGCATTGCGCCCATCTGCGCGTAAA
>CAMLDH010000075.1 GCA_946478765.1 uncultured Oxalobacteraceae bacterium
GAGCGACGTGTGGCGAGCCACACTAGCGAGGGGCAACGCAGCAATGCGCCCGCCAACGCGGTGCAAGGGGGTATTTTCTTTTCAGGAAATCGCCTAAGTGCGGTTCAACTGGACTGACTCTGACTACCTAACGTAAAGTCGGGCTGGACTTTTCTGCCGTGCGTTGCAGAGGAGACAAGGGATGTGTCGCCGACATATTGACTTGTTTCGGCACGTTGCGCTGAATCCAGTTCAGCATGTCTTGCCAGATGCGCCCCACTTCAGCATCCGACGGCATGGTGCGCGCGTTGGGCAACTCGATCGTGATCACCGGGATATTCTTGTGCGTGCCGCTATAGTTGCCGAGTGAACCGGGATACACGCCGACGCGGTTGAACACCAGCCGCCCGAAGCGTTGTGGCGGTGCTACCGGGCCATCGAAATCCAGTACGCCAAACGGTGCATGCACCGAGATAATCACATCCGGCTGAAACCGCTCCATTTCCTGATTGACCCAGCGGCTTTCCGGCTCGGACAACGGCGCGCGCCCGGGAAAACGGCGTGGATCGCTCTGGGTCACCTTGGCCCAGTAACGCGGTGCATCTTTTTGCCAGCCGGGCGTGGGGAAATTACGGTTCAGGTCGACACCGTTGGCGTTCACACGCCGGGGTTTCGGCGCCAGCAAACCATCGGGATTGACTACCGGCACGACCGTCCATTGGAATTCCTGTGCCAGCGGCGTTTTCATCCATTGCAGCCATTGAAAAACAATGGCGGAAGCGGTCAATTCATCGCCATGTATTCCACCTAGCAGCAGAATACGGATGGCCTTATTGTTATCCTTGTTTTTCTCAGCAGGTATCTGGCGCATCAGGATAGGAAACCCTTGCCGGGATAGCGCGCCGGTGGGCGTCAGTGCGCTGCTTTGGCAGGTGGCCGTCGATACGCCGGGCAAGCGGACCGTCAGGCGCTTGCACCAGTCAGGCTGTTGCGCGGCACTGGCCGCCTTGCCGAAAGCAGGGGCAATCAGGCAGAAAGCCAAACCAGAGATGACGACGGCGCGTTGAAGGAAGTGCACGATTGGATCAAGTGCTTGTTGCTGTAAAGCACCGCATCAAAAAGAGGTACTTTAGCTTTTTATTCGTGCGACGTCGAGGAAAAATCCGCGAAATTCTTCGGCTTTGACAGGTGAATATAGAGTGCTGCGTTGCTGGGCAGTCGCCACTGGGGGTGTCGGGGACAGAGCGGGGCACCCAAGCGAGGCCTTATAAGGCCTTGGCAGCCAGCTCTGTCCCGTAATTCTTACAAACCGGCGCTCGCGCGCAATGCCGCCGCCTTGTCGGTACGCTCCCAGCTGAACTCCGGCTCTTCGCGGCCGAAATGACCATAGGCTGCGCTCTTTTGATAAATCGGACGCAACAAATCGAGCATCTGCACGATGCCTTTTGGACGCAAGTCGAAATGCTCCCGCACCAAGGCGGTGATCTGCTCGTCGGAAATCGCACCGGTGCCTTCGGTATAGACCGTGATGTTAATCGGCTTGGCGACGCCGATCGCATAGCTGACCTGGATCTGGCATTGCCGCGCAAGACCGGCGGCGACAATGTTTTTGGCAACATAGCGTGCGGCATACGCGGCAGACCGATCAACCTTCGATGGATCCTTCCCGGAAAACGCGCCGCCGCCGTGCGGACACGCGCCGCCGTAAGTATCGACAATGATCTTGCGGCCGGTCAGCCCACAATCGCCTTGCGGACCGCCGATGACGAAACGGCCGGTCGGGTTCACCAGGTAACGGGTGTTTTTCAGCCATTCCTGCGGCACCGACGGCTTGATGATCAATTCGATTGCGGCTTCTTCGATTGCCTTGTGCTCCATTTCGGGCGCATGCTGCGTCGAGAGCACCACGGTGTCGATTGCGACTGGACGGCCATCGACGTATTTCAATGTGACTTGGGATTTGGCATCCGGACGCAGCCACGGCAAGCGGCCATCCTTGCGCAATTGCGATTGGCGTTCGACGATGCGGTGCGCGTAGTAAATTGCGGCCGGCATCAATTCCGGCGTCTCATCGCAGGCGTAACCGAACATCAACCCTTGGTCGCCGGCGCCTTGATCGAGATCAATTCCCTTGCCTTCGTCCACGCCCTGCGCAATATCGGGCGATTGCTTGTCGTAACCGACCAGCACTGAGCAACTTTTGTAATCGATACCGTAGTCGGCGTTGTCATACCCGATACGCTTGATGGTTTCGCGCGCGACGCTGATGTAATCGACATTCGCATGTGTGGTAATTTCGCCGGCCAACACAACCAGACCAGTATTGCACAAGGTTTCGGCGGCGACGCGCGCTTTCGGGTCTTGCGCCAGGACGGCATCGAGAATCGCGTCGGAAATCTGATCGGCGACTTTATCGGGATGACCTTCGGAAACGGATTCTGAGGTGAAGAGGTATTCATGTGCCATTGCAAGCTCCCATATCAGTAGTGGCCATGTCGCGGCCAACTGAATGAGCCTGCGACGCTTTAGCGAAACTTATATACCGCCTCGCAAGTTGTCTGTTAACTCGGCGGTTTCAAGATAATGCTTTCATGCTATTTTACGCCTCTTGAAAAAAATCAGCAAAACAGTTGAGCCTCCCTTGATGCTTATCACACTCTTCCGCTTGCTATCGAAACTGCCATTGCCTGCCTTGCATGCAATGGGTGCCGCACTTGGCTGGTTAGTGTATCTGGCGTCGCCTTCTTATCGCAATAGACTAAAAGGCAACATCAATCGTGCCGGCTATACCCGTCACCTGACGAGCGCCATTGCCGAGTCCGGCAAAAACATCCTCGAACTACCCTTCATCTGGTGCGCACCGCCCGAGCGCGTACTGAAGACCGCGACCATCGAGAACTGGAACGTGGTGCAGGACGCGCTTGATGCGCAGCACGGCGTTATTTTCCTGACCCCGCATCTCGGTTGTTTTGAGATCATTGCGCAAGCGCTGGCCGCAAAAATGCCGTTGACGGTGCTGTATCGCCCGCCGCGCAAGGACGCGTTGAAACCGCTGATCGAAGGTGCACGGGCGCGTCACAATCTGGCGCTGGCGCCGGCCAATTTGTCCGGCGTGCGCATGCTTTTCAAAGTACTCAAGAAAAACGGTTCGATCGGCCTGCTGCCCGATCAGGTGCCGCAACACGGCGAAGGCGTGTGGGCGAATTTTTTCGGCAAGCCGGCCTATACGATGACGCTTTCCGCCAAACTGCACCAGATGACCGGAGCGCCTATTCTGCTGACATATGCGGAACGCTTGTCGCAAGGACAAGGCTATGTGATTCGGTTCGTGCCGTTCGAGCAAACGCTGGGCGGCGCCCCGGAAGAACAAGCCGGCGCAATCAATGCGGCGATGGAGCAATTGATCGCGCGCTGTCCGGCACAATATTTCTGGAGTTATAACCGCTACAAGACGCCGCCCGGTGTGGTTGCGCCGTCACCCAATTCCAAGGTCGATCAATGAAGTTATTAATCGGTGTAATGTGGTTGTTGCATTGGCTACCGCTAACCTGGCTGGGACGGTTGGGAGAAGCGATCGGGACCTTGTTGTTTGCCGCCGTCAAATCACGCCGCACGGTTGCCCTGACCAATCTGCGTCTGTGCTTTCCGGAGTTGACCGAGGGCGAAAGGCGCGCCATCGCAAAAAAACATTTTCAGGCTTATGCACGCGCCATCCTGGAGCGCGGCATCTTGTGGTGGGCATCCGAGGCACGTCTCAAACGGCTGATTGTAGTGGAGCCTGAGATACCGCTGGAGGCGATTCAATCCGGCCCGATCATTTTATTGTGCCCGCATTTCGTTTGCCTCGATGTTGCAGGCGTAGCGGTGGCGCGGGAATCCTCCGCCTGTTCCATTTACACGCCCCAGCGCAATCGGGTCTTCGATGAAGCGCTGCGCAAAGGGCGTTCGCGCTTTCACCCGGTCCGCCTGCTTGCGCGCGCAGACGGCATCAAACCCATCATTCGCGCGATGCGCGAACACGTGCCTTACTTCATGCTGCCGGATCTGGATTTTGGCGCGAAAGATGCCGAATTCATTCCTTTTTTTGGCGTACCGGCGGCAACGCTCACTGCACCGGCACGCATTGCAACGGCAACGGGCGCAAAAATCATCCCCATCGTTGCAACATTCCTGCCGAATTATCAAGGCTGGAAGGTGACTTTCTATCCGGCGTGGGATATCGGCTCCAGCGCCGACATCATTGCATCGACGCACCAAATGAACGCATTCATCGAAGCGCGGGCACGCGAGACACCGGCTGAGTATTGGTGGGCGCACAAGCGCTTCAAGACGCGTCCGCCCGGCGTGCCCGGCGTGTACAATCAGACCGATCCCGATACGATTCCGATGCAATAAATACTAACTTGTTCATTCGCGCATGAAACTCAAATTCACCAAAATGCATGGTGCCGGCAACGACTTTGTCGTAATCGACGCAATCAATCAGCAGATCGAATTCACGCCGGCGCAATGGCAGTTCCTGGCCGACCGGCGCTTCGGCGTGGGCGCAGACCAGATGCTGGTGGTCGAGAAAGCGCAGTCGGCCAATGTCGATTTCCGCTACCGCATCTATAACGCAGATGGCGGCGAAGTCGAGCAATGCGGCAACGGCGCGCGCGCATTCGTCAAATTCGTTACCGACAAAGGCTTGACCGACAAGCGTGCAATCAAGGTCGAAACCATGTCGGGCGTGATCGAGCCGAGACTCGAAGCCGACGGACGCATCACCGTCAATATGGGTGCGCCGGTTCTGCAGGCAGCGCGCGTGCCGTTCGATGCGGCCGGCCTGCAGGGCAAAGCCGAGGCCAACGACATGCTATGGCCGCTCGACATCAACGGCAAAACCATCTGGATCTCAGCGGTATCGATGGGCAATCCGCACGCGGTGCAAGTGGTCGATGACCTTGCCTCTGCACCGGTCAATAGCGATGGTCCGCTGATCGAGCATCACCCGCGCTTTCCCAATCGCGTCAATGCCGGGTTCATGCAGGTGGTCAGCCGGCATCACATCAAGCTGCGCGTATTTGAACGCGGCGCCGGCGAAACGCTGGCCTGCGGCACCGGCACGTGCGCGGCGGTCGTGGCCGGCATCAATCGCGGCCTGCTGGATTCGCCGGTGAGAGTGGAAGCGCGCGGCGGCGAGTTATCGATCGCATGGGCCGGCGGTACCGCACCGGTACTGCTGACCGGTCCTGCAGTGAGCGTATTCGAAGGCGAAATCGACATTTGAGAAGCATCTGCGCCGTTATACCAATCCTCATCCATAACGTGACAATGAAATTGATGGATTTTTTCGGCTGGCAAGGCGAGAGGAGGCGCCATAGCGAGCTATGGCAACGACGAACAACGCGGCCAGACGGAAAAAGACGCGATTTAATGTCACGTTATGGATGAGGATTGGTATTAGTTGTTCACCAGATTTTTAAGCCGATACAGTCGCTGCCGATAACTGCCTTCCGGCCCTTCCGGACCGCAATCGACATTTTCAAACAAGCGAACGATGCGGTCGAGTGTTTGCCGTTCCGCTGCCGTTTGCACCAGTATCAGGCGGCGCTTGCTGCGGGGACGCTGCGCCCGCAGGTCGATCAGTAGGCAATGTCCGTAATCGGCTGCATTCAGATCGAGCAGCAACGCTTCCGAACGCGACAAGCCGAATAGCGCCGCCAACTCGATACGCGCGGCGAGAAACGGATACAGGCTTACCAGGTCGCGCGTCAATTGCCGTTGCGCGGCGAGCGCCCATGGCGCCGGCGCTGGCGGCATCGCCACTTTACCCAGCCAGGCTTTCGCCTCGCCGATATTTTGTGCGACCGCTTTTTGCAGCCAGTAAGCAGCGCGGATATCCTTGCGCGGATCGTCGCGGCGGGTGCGCCACGCCGCAATTCCCAATTCCAGCTGCGCGACGCCGTGCCCCGCTTCCGCGGCTTTTCCCAGGTAGCGCTGCGCATCCGCCACATTACGTTGAGAGCATTCCGGTTTCAAATAAATCCTCGACAATGCATACCACGCGTGTGCGCTGCCTTGCTCCCCAGCCAGGATCAGCCAGCGGATCGATTTTTTATAATTGGCAAGTCCGGGAAGGTGAGGAATGCGTTTGCCGTCGGCATCCATTTTTGCAAACCATAGTCCTAGATAAAATTGCGCATTCCTGTCGCCCGCCAGCGCAGCCAATTCCCAAAACCGTTCGATCTCGCTGGCGTTGAATTGAGGAGAAGAACACAGCGCTTGCGCGCAACGCGACAGCAAAATAGCGTCTTCATGCCGCAAGCGCTGATCAACGGCATCACGCTCAGCCAACTTGCGCGCCAGCGGCAATGCCCAGTGTAAATATGTCGGATGATCGGCGGCATTCCATGCATGGTCTGCCAATACATATTGCGCTTGCGTCACACCGCCTTCGGCAGCGCGCGACGCCCATTTCAGCATGGCGTTTTTTGCGCTCGATGAGGGAATTGCGTTGTCGCTTGTCTGGCGAATCGGCTTGGCGGATGCGTCGTGAGGCGGGTCCTGGTCCGGTTTGCCGAGCTGTTGCGCCAATAGCCACTGCGCATCCGCAATGCCGGCGCGGGCGGCCGCTTCCAGTGCCAGCATTGCCTTGCGCCGCAGCACCGGATCCGGCGGATCGGTTTCAGGTTGCAACACCAGCTTCGCAAATACCAACCCCGCCTGCACCAAGCCGGCATCGAAGGCGCGCTCGTACCAGATGCGCAACTTCTTGGGCAAGGTCGCTTGCCGTGCAATCTCGTAGGGCACATGGCTGCCGATCAAGAGCCACGCATCGCGCTCCTCTTGGCTGGCGGCGCGATCCAGCCAATACAAGGCAGTCGCGGGGCTTTTCGGCAAACCGTTACCGCCATACAAGTAGCGCTTGCCTAACGCCAATTGGGCTGATGCCTGCCCGGCACGCGCGGCACGGATAATAAGTAATTCTTCGCGGCTGGCCATGAAGATGTTTGCCTCGGAAGCGACTGCTGAACTGCTGACAGCATCCCTCGAATCACTACAAACTCCGCTGATCAAGCGCAATCGCGCGCAGGGTTTTTTAGGCTTTTGTTCTAGGGCGTCCGCACTGTGCACAAAACGCGACAGATGCGCTTGAGCATCCATGTTGCCGATGCAAGCTGTGACAAAAAAGCCACATTCGCATTCGACTTTATCCGTTTCGGCCAAACCTTCGGATTGCAGAAGACCAGTTCTCCGGCGGCCTACTCAACAGCACTTAATGTTCATTCATCCGACTCGTGCGGATCTCACTAATACTTTCTCACTTAAGGATAAATCGATGAAAAAGTCACTACTCGCACTCGCCGTGCTGAACACTTTCGCCGGCATTGCGTCCGCACAAACCTCCCTGTCCATATACGGCCTGGTTGATGCTGGTATTGTTTCGGAACGCGGAGGTCCCGCCGGCACCGTGACGAAGCTGACCAGCGGTGTGCAATCCGGTACGCGCCTGGGCTTCCGCGGCACGGAAGATCTGGGCAGCGGACTGGCCGCAAAATTCGTGCTGGAAACCGGCATCGCCGCCGATACCGGCGGCTTCAATCAAGGCGGCCTCGCCTTCGGCCGCCAAGCCTATGTCGGCTTAACAGGCGGCTGGGGTGCAGTGACGCTCGGACGCCAATACACGCCGCATTACCTGGCCATCGTTGATGTCGATCCGTTCGGCGCAGGTTTGGCGGGCAATGCAACCAACATCATCCCCACTACGCTGCGCATGAACAACACCATCAAGTACACCTCGCCAGCCTACAGCGGCGTCATTGGTGAACTGGCGTATGGTTTCGGTGAAGTTCCTGACAACAACACGGCGAACCGCCAGATCGGCGCGGCGATCGGCTATACGAATGGGCCGATGCTGGTAAAACTTGCCTACCTTAGCACCGATGATCCGACCGGCACCGACCGCAGCAAAAATACGCTACTGGTCGGCAAATGGGATTTCGGTATCGCAACCGGCAGCCTTGGCTTTGGCACCACCAAAGGTATCGGCCCCATCGACAATCGGGAGTGGATCGTCGGCGTTTCCGCGCCGTTCGGCCCCAACACCTTTCTCGCATCCTATATCCGCAACGATGACAGAAACGTGACCGGCAATGATGCAAACCAGTGGGCGCTCGGCTATACCTACGCGATGTCCCAACGCACCAACTTCTATGCAGCCTGGGCACGCATAAACAACCACAATGCCGCCGCCTACACGGTGGGCAATGCGTCTGAGGTCGGCTCCGGCGACAAGGCATTCAACCTGGGCGTGCGCCACACCTTCTAACCGCTCGTCACTGCCATATGGCGAGGTGAAAAACGGCGCTTGCGGGATGAACTGCCAAGTTCATCCCGCAACTGCTTTGCCTGGCCGCCCCACCTAACCATCCGCATATCAGGGCATCATCCGACGCCCTTGTTTTCCCTGCCTGCAAAACTGGCAGCGGTGTACAATCTTTTTCCAGATCAAGTCCTCTGCGTCACATTGCCGGCAGCCGATGCCGATGCACGGCTTGTCTTGTCATCAATCTCCTCACACAACGCATATTGATTCATGTCATCACTTTCTCTCGCCTATCTGCGAACGCACCTCGATGAGGCACTGGCTTTACTGGATGCAGGCGAAGTCGTGATTGCACTCGACTCCGGCGAAAATGCCGTGTTGATGAAAGAGGCCGATTTGCGTTCGCTGCAAGAGACTTTGCATGTGCTGGCCAATCCCCTGAATGCGGAACGCCTGCAAACCAGCCTGCGGCAAGTCCGCTCGCAATTCCTGACCGAAAGCAAGCCGAAGTGAGCGTGTGGCTGACGCCCATTGCCGCCGAAGATCTGCAGCACTGGGAAAGCAGCGACCCGGCAATGGCGCAAAGGGCCGCGCACATTCTGCAGCAGCTCGCACAGGATAGTGCCATGTCCCATCATCAAGTCACACCGCTGGCAATCCGGTATCCCCAGCTATTGTCGGTTAGAATCTCGCCTGAGCACCGCGTCGTATTCGAACGCATCGGCGACGACATCGTCGTGCACCAGTGCCGCTACCATTACTGATTTTTCCGCGCACAATAAAAATGAAAATGACTTCTCCATTCGATTCGACTGCCGTCGCGCAATACCTGCTGGACCATTCGCATTTTTTTGAAGAGCATGCCGAACTGCTGTCACGCATCAAACTGACCAGTCCGCTGGTCGGGCGCACGGTGTCGCTGCAGGAAAGGCAAATGGAGGTGCTGCGCGAAAAGATCAAAGTACAGGAGTTGCGGATGGCGGACTTGATGCGCATTGCGCAGGACAACGATGCGATCACGCATAAATTCCAGACGTGGACCCGCTCGCTACTACTGGCGCGCAACGACGTGGACTTGCCGCATACGCTGATCAACGGCCTGCAAACGATTTTCGGGGTCCCGCATGCGACCTTGCGCATCTGGGGCGTCGCGGAAGCATTTTCCCACACCTGGTTTTCAGCAGCGATTTCGGAAGATTCCAGGATTTTTTCGAATGGCTTGAACACGCCGTTCTGCGGCAAAAACAACGACTTCGAAGCCGCTTCCTGGCTGGAAGATGCGCCGACCATCCAGTCGGTCGCGATGCTGGCATTGCGCAGGGACGATGCGCCCGGCGCGTTCGGCCTGCTGGTCCTGGGCTCCTCCGATCCGGAACGGTTCACGTCCGACATGGCGACCGATTTCCTGGTAAAAATCGGCGAAACCGCCAGCGCGGCGTTGAGCTGTCTGCTTGACTAACAATTCAATGTGAGCATCGAGACCAATCGCGCCCATATCGACGGCTATCTCGATAGCCTGATCAGCCAGCGCAAACTGGCGACGCATACCGTCAGCAATTACGCCCGCGACCTAGCCGAATTAATGGCATTTACCGACGCGCTCGGCGGGCATCCGGCATTCACTTCCGTCACCCATTTCCACATTCGCAAATTCGCCGCGCAATTGCATGCGAAAGGCTTGAATGCGCGCTCGATCGCGCGCAAGCTTTCCGCCTGGCGCGGTTTTTTCGATTGGCTGGCCGAACACGCCGCGCTCGCATCGAATCCCGTCGAAGGCGTAAAAGCACCCAAGCGCGCCAAGCCCTTGCCCAAGGCATTATCGGCCGACGACGCGGTGCGCTTGGTATCTGAAAAAATTCCCGGAAAAGATGCGGAATCCTCCGCACAATTGTGCAATCGCGCGATGTTCGAATTGCTTTATTCCAGCGGCTTGCGCGTGTCGGAACTGGCCGGGCTGGATATGCGCTATGCGCACGAGCCCGGCCATACGTCCTCGGGCTGGATCGATTTTGACGAACATGGGGTAACCGTCACCGGCAAAGGCGACAAGATGCGCAGCGTGCCGGTGGGCGCCCCGGCGCTGCAAGCGATCGTTGCGTGGATTGCCGCACGCGCGCCCTTGGTCAAGACCGATCCGCATCCGCTATTTCTGACGGAACGCGGCACCCGCATGTCGCCGCGCGTGATCCAACTGCGCCTGAAAGCCCATGCGCAGGCACTCGGCATTCCAGCCGACGTGCATCCGCACGTGCTGCGCCATTCATTCGCGTCGCACGTACTGCAATCATCAGGCGACTTGCGTGCGGTGCAGGAAATGCTGGGACATGCATCGATTGCCGCGACCCAGGTCTACACGTCGCTGGATTTTCAACGGCTCGCGCAAGTGTATGACGCAGCCCATCCGCGCGCGAAGAAAAAAGGACGATCCGAGCCTTGAACCTAGATTCGGCAGTTGACCGCTCACTTTCGCTTGGAAAGCCGTGTGAACATTGGCTTTCTTGCATTCGATAACGTTCACCGATTAGGTGAGAGCGCTACAGGCGCGATTGCCCACTTTTCCGGCCCTCTGGCGTCGTTGCTTCTCCTAGTGGAATGCAGTCCGCGTCGTCGTCGCGCCTAGCCAGAGGACCGGAAAAATGCACACTCGCACCTGTCCAACTGCCGAATCCAGGTTGAAGCGAAGTGGAAATCGCGGCGATATTTCGGCTTTCTGCATCATGTACACACACCCTCCACATTTTGCAACTTGATTGCAAATACGGCATAATCCGCCTATATTCCAGCGCCTCCCGGACGATGAAAGTCAGACCCAATCCCGCCACTCGGCAGCGCAACATTGAACCTGCGCAGGCTCGCGCCGAGTCGCAGTTACGTAGCGCCTCGGTACGCATCACGCCAGCCCGCCTCAAAGTGCTGGCGGCATTGTTGAGTGCGCGCTGTGCGTTTTCGCATCAAGACATGCAGGAAACGTTTGCCGACATGGATCGCGTTACCTTGTACCGTGCCCTCGATTGTTTAACGGATGCCGGCCTGGCGCACAAGATAGCGGGCGATGACCGGGTGTTCCGTTACAGCGCAGGACGCGAGCATGCTGAACATGATGCGGCCGCCCGTACGGCGCAGCACCAGCACAGCCATTTCAAATGCACGCGTTGCACCAAGGTTTTCTGCCTTGACGGCAGCGGCAGCGATGCCGGACCTGGCGCGGACAAGACGAGCGCGCGGCAGGCAATGTTGCGCAAGGAACTGCAATACGTGCTGCAAGCTGCGCTTGGAAAAGGTTTTCAGAGTCACGATATTGAACTCACCATCAAAGGCTGGTGCGCGGATTGCGCACATTGACCACGCATATTCTCTCGCCATGACACTCATCCCCACCACCATCCTCACCGGCTTTCTCGGCGCCGGCAAAACCACCTTGCTGAACCGCATTCTGCAAGAACAGCACGGCCATAGAATCGCGGTGATCGAAAATGAATTCGGCCAGGAAAATATCGACAATGAAATCCTGGTGCAAGACAGTACCGAGCAAATCGTCGAAATGAACAACGGCTGCATCTGTTGCACCGTGCGCGGCGATCTGATCGTGGCGCTCAGTTCGCTCGCGCAAAAACGCGATGCCGGCGAATTGCAATTCGACCGGGTCGTTATTGAAACAACCGGCCTTGCCAATCCGGGACCCGTGGCCCAGACGTTTTTCATGGATGACGAAGTCGCCGCGCATTATCTGCTGGACGCAGTGATTACGGTGGTCGATGCCAAGCACGCGATGCAGCAACTCGATGAACACGAGGAAGCGCAGCGGCAGGTAGGTTTTGCCGACCGGATGCTGCTGTCGAAAGCCGATCTGGTCAGCGCCGGCGAACTGGACGAATTAAGCGCGCGCCTCAAGCGCATCAATCCGCGCGCCGCGATCAGCAAAGTCGATTTTGGCCGCGCGCCGCTATCGGAAGTGCTGGATCTGCGCGGCTTCAATCTAAATGAAAAGCTTGAAATCGACCCGGATTTTCTGGCAACGGACGAGCATGCGCATCACGAACACGATTGCGACGACCATTGCGGACATGATCACGATCATCATCATGCGCACCATACCGACGATATCGCCGCTTTCGTTTTCAAGAGCGAGCGCCCGTTCGACACAGCCAGGCTGGATGAATTCCTGGGCGGGCTGGTACAGGCATATGGCCCGCGCATGCTGCGCTACAAGGGTGTATTGTGGATGAATGGGGCCGATCGCAAAGTTGTATTCCAGGGTGTGCATCAGATGATGGGCAGCGATATCGGCGGGAAATGGCCGGACGGAGAAGCGCGCAGCAGTAAAATGGTATTTATTGGCAAGAATCTTCCCAAAGACATTTTTATTCGCGGTTTGGAACAATGTTTGGTATAAACTATTGGGGTTTTAAGCGAGGGAGGTGGGTGCCTGACAGGATGCGAAAACAGTAAAATCGCACACGGCGCCTGATGAAATCAAGTACGTTGGGCAGTTCATCCAAGACAGGGTACTATGAACGCAACCGCCGCAAAATCTGCCAAAAAGAGCATAGTCGTCAAGAAGACGACAAAGACAACGGCAAAGGCTGCGACATCGACGAAAAAGCCCGCCAAATCAACGCTGAAAGCAGTGGCAGTCAAGCTGGCAAAAACCATCAAGGGCGCACTGAAACCGGCATCGAAAACGACGACATCAAGCGCGAAGACGATTGCCACACCTGTTAATACAACTGTAAAAAAAGGCGCTGCACCAACGGCAAAAAAGACTGCAAAACCGGGAGCCAAACCCGCGGTAAAATCAGCAGCTGTAAAAAAGGCAGCCCCCGCGGCCAAACCCGGTCCGAAAAAACCTGTCAACGGAAGAAATTCAGCCAAAACAGAGTCAAAGCTGAAAACAGAGTCAAAGCTGACAAGCAAACCGGTCGCGACACCGGTCAAAAAGGCATCGGTCGCAGTCGTGAAGGCAGTAGCAACTGTTGTTGCAAAAGTGGATTCCAGGGTAGCCGAACTCGACGCGCGTATGAGCGTCAACAAGGCGGCTGCAATATTTGTGGATAAAATTCAAAAATCCGTAGTTTCAAAGGTAAGCGAAGTGGCAACCAAAACAACCAAACCGACTCCCGTCGTCCCATCGGACGCCCCCCTGCTGACCGAAGCGCAAATCCTCAAGATGAGCGACAAGGACTATATGAACGCAGCGCAATTGGCTTTTTTCAAAGCGCGTTTGCAGCAGCTCGAAAAAGACTTGCTGAAAAATGCCGGGGAGACGACCGAGCATTTGCGTGAGACAGTGCTCGTGCCCGATCCCGCCGATCGCGCCACCATTGAGGAAGAACATGCGCTCGAATTGCGGACCCGCGACCGCGAGCGCAAACTGCTCAAGAAGGTGCAGCAGTCCATCGCCAGCATCGACTCCGGCGATTACGGCTGGTGTGAAGAAACCGGTGAACCGATCGGCATTCCGCGCTTGCTGGCCCGCCCCACCGCAACACTGTCGCTCGAAGCGCAGCAACGGCGGGAGCTCAAGCAAAAGCTGTACGGCGATTGATTTCCGACGTGCTGGAGATATACGCGATAAGCGTGTGACGTTCGCGTCGCACGCTTAAATTTTTTGGGGGCGCAAGATCAAGAGAAATTTACAAAAAAGACAACGCCATCCAGC
>CAMLDH010000076.1 GCA_946478765.1 uncultured Oxalobacteraceae bacterium
ACCTGTGCGCCGTCCGGCGTCGCGAACCTCGTATGCGGCGTCGTCTGCGACACAGACGGTCCCGCGGCCGCCGGTTCCCGCGGCTGCATGACCTCTAATTCCATCTCTGCGGCTTGCACCATCTTGTTACCCCGAATTATTTTTATTTGCCGGGATAGCTTACCCGTGTTCGTACACCCACTGCAGCAACGCATCCTGCGCTTCTTGTCCGTGCACTGCATTGCGGTGGTTGATCATGCACACCACGACATAGCGCTTACCGGATTCGGCCAATACATAGCCGGCCAGCGCGCGCACGTCGTCCAATCTGCCGGTCTTGATGTGCGCATTGCCGGCCACGCTTTGATCGGTCAGGCGATGGCGCATGGTGCCGTCATAGCCGACCAGCGGCAGCGACGAGATGAACTCCGGCATCAACGGCGACTTGAACGCGGCGATCAGCATGCGCGCCATTGTGCGCGGCGCAATGCGCTCGGTGCGCGACAGTCCAGAACCGTTTTCGATGACGAGTTCCGGTGCATCGATATCCTTGCTGGAGAGCCAGCTCTTGAGCACCTGCGCGCCGCGCTCGGTGTTGGCGGGCATGTTCAGCATCTTGACGGCCATGGTCAGCAACAATTGGCGCGCCATCACGTTGTTGCTGTACTTGTTGATGTCGCGAATCACCTCCGGCAGCGTGACCGATTCCCATTCGGTTACCAGGCGCGCAGTGGGCGGCGTGGCGCCGTCCCTGGCATTGCCTTTGAAAACACCGCCCAGATCGCTCCACATCTGGCGGAACACCGCAGCGAAATACTGGTTATGCGACATTTGCCAGGGATGCATATACCAGGTCTTCTCGCCGCACGCTGCGGCGAAGGTGCCGCCAAAGCTGGCGCTGCCGCCATCGAGCGAGGTGTGCAGCTTGCCCTGCCAGTCGCCGCATTCGTCGTTGGCCAGCCTGGGAGCGGCGATCGGATAGGCGGCGATAGGCGGGTCCATCACGACATTGACCACGCCGGCGATTTCGTTCGGTACAAAGCGAAAACGGAATGCGTCATAGTTGAGCAATAGCGCGTCCGCGCCAGCGTTGTAGGGTTTTGACGCGTCGCCGTCGAATTTCGCCGCATCGTAGGCGGCGTCTTCGAACGCACTGCGGTCCAGCAGCAGGTCGCCGCGAATTTCGCGGATGCCGCGCGCGCGGATCTGGCGCAGAAAGAGCCAGAAATTCTCGGTGACCAGCTTCGGATCGCCGCTGCCCTTGATGATCAGATCGCCTTGCAACACGTCGCCGGTTTGCGCGCCATTTGCGTAGGCTTGCGTTTTCCAGGTGAAAATCGGTCCCAGCAAATCCAATGCCGCATTGGTCGTGACCAGTTTCATCGTTGATGCGGGACTGAACGGCACGGTCGGATTCGAGGTCGCGAGAATTTTTTTCCCTGTCACCTCTTGCACCACGACACCCACTGCGGCGGTCGGGATGCCCGCCTGCTTTAGCGCATTGACAACGACGAACGGCATGTCGCGTGCGACGCTGCCGCCGGCCGTCAGACAGCAGAAAAACAAAAATACAAGACGGAGCGCTTGGAGTCTTATTGGAATTCGCATAGCATTGGGATAAATTTGTGTTCCGGATTATCCCATGCACCCTGCGTCGCGCCAAATGACGCTGCCGAGGCGATAACCAGAGGCCAGGATTGATCCGCATGGAATTCATTCAGCCACACAAGGGTGCGCTCTTGATATACCAGCCGGACAGGAAGCGTGTGTATCTATGGCCATTCGGCTCCACCAAAATACCGCCGCTGTCCTTGAGCCCCGACAACAAGCTGGTACAAAGTCCGACCGGACAAAAGGTCGATCACTCGGATATCGGATCCTTATTGAAAAATATCCAAGCGCTTCAGAAAGAAGGCCATACCGAAATAGCGGGAGAAGAAGCGATCGGAGCAGACAATAGCCTGCATGTCATCGTCACCGGGAAACCCGGCGCCACGCTCGGCCATGTGCATCGCTATGCGGTGTGGTTGGACCACAAGAACGGATTCCCGGTCAAGGTCGTCAGCTACGATGTAAAAGATGACATGATCGAAACGGTCGTGCTCGAAGATTTACGGATCAATCCGATGTGCACTCTACTAACGGCAAGGTTGCCGATTGAAAAAACGATTCAGGCTGTTTCGTCAGGATCCGGCAATAGACACGCATCAACCACTTGCAGATTGTTGTCTTTCGCGAAGTCCATCACGAAATGATAGGCGAGCGGCTCGAGCTTGCGCAGCTCTTCATTCACCACAACTGATTTGATGCCCGCCAGCACAGTGGGACGCACGTAGGGAGAATACTGAATATGCGCATGCCGGTTGCGCACACCTTCCGGGCGAAAGTGCGACATCACACCGCACAAACGTTCGGCCCAATCGCTGGGGCGAAACTGCTTGCCGTCGCGCGTAATACCCTGGATAAAGAACTCGCGGGCGGGCGGGGGTTTTTTATGAGCGTGATGGGCCATGTTTGCGGCGGCTTCTTTCTGGATTGACTTGCCGCCATTATGGCGCGTCAAGCTTTCAATGTTCTTGCATATTATATCTTATAGAAGAGTTGGAGCGAACCAACATCCCACGACACAAATATTGAGGCGCAGCCGCTCAAAAATCTAGTAGTTCGCCCCACTTAAATTTGCGGGTTATGCCGAGTTAATCGGAGGCGAGTGCAAGGGTGTAGCAGGGGTTTCGCATCGTCTGCGATGCGTCTGCAATGCGCCTGCGAAACGGTCTGCGCTTGCAAGCGCAGACGCGTCCTGCAAGGGCAAAGCACAGTCAGGATGGTTCTCCTGACGCGCATTTGCAACGCCGCAATCGCCTTCGAGCAACCGGCAGAACCTGCAAATTTAAGTGGGGCGGACTACTAGGGGCGCCAATCGGCACCCCGGAACCCGTCATCCGACCCATACCGTCAGCGACAACAGCAACAGCAACAACATCCACAACAACAGTGCGCGCCACACCAGCCCCACGGTACTTTGCAGCGTCCGCACCGTCGATTCTTCGCCGGGCGGCGTCTCGGTTTCAATGCCGACCGAATCGATCGTCGTGACATCCGTGGGCCGCACGTTGGCCGCGTTTTCCGCCGCGGTGCCCAGCCTCACGCCCATCGCGCCACCGCCGGCAGACAGGATGATGCCGATCGCTTCATCCTGCCAGCGATCGGCAAAATTGCGCCACGCATAGATCGCGTCTTCAAAATTGCCGACAATGGCAAAGGCAATCGCGGTCAAGCGCACCGGAATCCAGTCGATCCAATAAAATGCTTCGGCGGCGAACTGGCCGAAGGCTTCGTTCTTCATGTGCTCCTGCTCATTCCATGCGCGCGCCAGATACTCGGCGACCCGGTACATCACCGCGCATGCCGGCCCGAGCGGCATCAGAAACCAGAAAAATACGCCGAACACATTGCGATGCGTCGTTACCAGCGCCTTCTCGACCGCGAGCCGGGAAATCTCGCTGGTATCCAACCCGGCAGTGTCCTGCCTGGTCCATTCAGCCAGCAAAGTGCGCGCGGTGGTGTCGTCGCCGGCACTGAGCGCGAGTTGAATTGACGTGAAATAGTGGCTGTAATGCCGGAAACCCAGCGTGAGATACACGATCAGGATATTCCACGCCAGTGCCAGCAAGGGATTGATTCTGGCACACAACCAATACACCAATGCAGTGGGCAGCATCAGCGCCGCCAGCATCACGAACCACGCCAATCGGCCATGACGCGCCAAGCCGGCATTGAAACCGGCCTCCATGCGCGCGGCAAGCGACCGGATCGCGCCATAGACCGGATTATCGGCACGCAGCGGTTTGAGTTGCTCGATTAACAACGCAAAAAGAATAGAGAGAAATGTCATCAAACGGCTTTCTTATGATCGAACCCAGCCCATACGATAACGCAGCGCAACGCCGGAATCAAACCGATAGTGCTGTGGGCGCCCATCAAAACTTCCTGCGATAGCACCATTGCAGTGGGGGGCCGCGCATGAATTCAGGCGCGTAAAAAATGAAATAGATTGCGCAACATCCCGGCAGTCGCCCCCCAAATAAAGAAGCGATCATACGGCATTGCATAAAAGGTGCGGCGGCCGATACTATTGGGAAATTCCGCAGTGCGGCGCTGGTGGTTCATGCCATCCATCAGGAAAGCCAGCGGCACTTCAAAGATCTCGGCGACTTCGAACGGATCGGCACGCAAATCGAATGGCGGATGCACGATCGACACCACCGGCGTCACCTGATAACCGGTACCGGTGAAGTAATCCGGCAAAGTGCCGAGCACTTCCACGTGACGCCGATGCAGGCCGACCTCTTCTTCGGTTTCGCGCAACGCGGTTTCAATGGCCGACGCATCCTCTCTTTCGACGCGCCCGCCGGGCAAGCTAATCTGCCCGCCGTGATCGGTCAGATGCGCAGTCCGCTGCGTCAATAACAAGGTGGGACCATGCTCGTGGACCACAATCGGCAGCAGCACTGCGGCCGGCATGGGCGGCGTGGCGCTGCGCCGCAACAGATGCTCATTCGTGGCTTCCGGCAGCCATTCCGGCGGATTGGCAAAACGCGTGCGCAGCCAGTCGACTGCGAGCCGGTCAGTGCTCAGGGCAGTCTCGCCAGCGACGGATTCCACTGGGATCAGTTCCGGATCGAAAATCAATTTTGCCAAGATAACTATTCAAAATGGTGAGGAGCCGAATCATTCAGCGCTACGGCACACGCCGCCCTGCAATTTTATAGCGTTTGGGAATCGCGTATTGTTAAGTTACATTCTGTTCCAGAATGCGATGAAATAAAAAAGGGCACCATCGGGTGCCCTCTTGTTTGCCATGCCATGCACGCGTCAGATTAGACTGTCGCTTTGGCGCTCGCGCGACGGTTCGGCAATTTTTCCTTGATACGTGCCGATTTACCGGAACGTTCACGCAGGTAGTACAGCTTGGCGCGACGCACATCACCGCGACGCTTGACTTCGATCGATGCGATCAGCGGGGAGTACAGCTGAAACGTACGCTCGACGCCTTCGCCGGACGAGATCTTGCGAACGATGAAGTTGGAATTCAAGCCGCGGTTGCGGCGCGAAATCACGACACCTTCGTATGCCTGGGCGCGCTTGCGCGTACCTTCGACCACGTTGACGTTGACGACCACGGTATCGCCCGGAGCGAATTCAGGGATGTTTTTGCCGAGACGGTTAATCTCTTCTTGCTCAAGTGTCTGGATCAAGTCCATTTTTAGCTCCAAAAGCCATCTTGCTGGCGCTTTGTGTTTTCACACTTTTTGCCCAGTAGAGGATGGGGTTTTACATATGCAAACGTAAAGACTCCGCCTGCGCGTTACTACAAACTACATTTATCACGTTAGGGACAGAGCGGGCCGTGTAGGCGAGGCCGCTGCGCTTAAGCCTTGCGCGGTCCGCCCTGTCCCGCAATATCCTTCAAATACTTTTCGTCGGCCCGCGTCAGCAACCCTGCTTCGCGTGCCTTCTCGATCAAATCCGGCCGTTTGTTCGCGGTCGCTTCCAGCGCGCGCGCGCGGCGCCATTTTTCAATCTCGGCGTGATGCCCGCCCATCAATACCGGCGGCACTGCAACGCCTTCGTAGACTTCGGGCCGCGTGTAGTGCGGACAATCCAGCAAGCCGTTGACAAAGCTGTCTTCGACCGCCGACGCATCGTCATGCAACACACCCGGCAATTGCCGAATCACCGCATCCATCAATGCCATCGCCGGCAATTCACCGCCCGACAACACGAAATCGCCGAGGCTGATTTCCTCATCGACACAACGCTCCAGCAAACGCTGGTCCACTGCTTCATAACGGCCGCACAACAACACCAGGCCCGGTTCGGTCGTCAAATCCATCACACGTCGATGCGTCAATGCCTGGCCTTGCGGCGACAGATACACGACACGTGGCGCCGGCAAGCCCTGCGTCACCTGACGCGCTTTGGCCGCATTGATGGCTGCTTCCAGAGGCTTGGCCAGCATCACCATGCCGGGACCGCCGCCATATGGCCGGTCATCGACCGTGCGGTGATTGTCGCTGGTGAAATCCCGTGGATTCCATAACGACAATGCACATTTATTCTGATCAAATGCGCGCCGGGTGATCCCCGACTGCGTCAGTGCTGCGAACATTTCGGGAAAGAGCGTGACGACATCAAATTGCATCTCGCGCGCTCCTCAATTCCCCATACGGAAATGCCTGCGGTAGAGACTTAATAATCCAGCCCCCAGTCCACCGTGATCTTTTTTGCCTGTCGATCGACCGTCTTGACGAATTGATCGACAAACGGGATCAAGAGTTCTTGCTGCGCTTTTTCAAGGTCCGGAATGGCAGGCACTTCCACCCGTAGAATCGGATGCGCACCGTTGTCCATCATGTCCTTGACCAGCCCCAGCGTTTCGCCCTGCAGGTTGACGACTGCCAGGCCCAGCAAATCGACCCAGTAAAACTCGTCATCCGCCAGTGCCGGGAAATGGCTGCGCGAGATTTGTACCGATGCGCCCTTGAGCGCTTCTGCCGCCTCCCGCCCTGCCACACCCATCAAGCGGGCAACCACATCCCCACTATGGTCTTTGGACTGCATTACTTCCACGTCATGGAAATCCGGCTTGTCCAGCCACCACGTTTTGGCATGCAGCAGCGCATCGGCATCGGCCGAGTAAGGTTTGATCCGAACCCAGCCTTGCAAGCCATAGGCGCCGGACACATATCCCACCAGCACCAGATCGTCAGGGATTGGCACCCCTAATGTGGTTTTGCGCGACAAAACTCAGTTGCCAAGCTTGGTTGTCAAACTCAAGCAGCGACTTTCTTGCCAGCTTCGCTGACCAGACGCGCAACGGTCGGCGACAACTGTGCGCCTACGCCTTGCCAGTAAGACAGACGATCTTGCACAATGCGGAAGCCTTCCTCTGCACCGGAAGCAACCGGATTGTAAAAACCGATGCGCTCGATAAAGCGACCGTCGCGGCGATTGCGCGAATCAGTGGCAACGATGTTGTAGAAAGGGCGCTTTTTTGCACCACCACGAGCTAAACGAATAACGACCATAATATTTCCAATAAGTGTTTCGAACACGGAAAAAGCCGGCAATTATAGCGCGGTTTTCCGGCAAGCCGCAAGGCGCATGACAAGCCGTGCAATCCGCCTCTCTGCACCTATCCGGCATCTCCCTCGCCGTACCGCATATTCGCCCGCCGAGGCAAATCATCGACAACAACAAGACTGCTACACTGTCGGCGGTTCGATCCAGCCAGCACAGATAATCGATTATTATTCATACTCCATATAGTATGCAAATAACATATAGATAAATAAATGAAAAACTTGCTATTTTTTCATATACTCCCATCATCACCTTTATAAATCGATGCAATATGGCCAGCGCGCACAAGAACAAGACCCTCGCAACTTTCCTGGCCAGCGTATTCGGCGGCATAGGCGCGCATCGATTTTATTTGTACGGAAGCAAAGATTTCTGGGCTTGGGCGCACTTTCTGACGGCACCGATCTCGGTATTGGCAGTCGCATTCGGTGCAGACCGCCCCGCCATTTTCCTGGCAAGCCTGTTTATTTTCTCGATACTGACCGGCTTCATTGAAGCGCTTGTCATTGGATTAACGTCGGATGACAAGTGGGATGCCTTGCATAATCATCATTCTGGCCGGCAATCCGATTCCGGCTGGCCTCTTGCGCTCTTGCTGGTACTTACCGTCGGCGTGGGCGCGGTGGCGTTGATTGCCATGATTGCCCGAACGTTCGACCTGCTGTATACCGGCGGCGCTTACGGCTGATCCGCAGTTGCCGCATCGCGCATGCGGGAGATGCTCAAGGTTGAGCCGCCCAAGAGCATCATCCTGAGACCCAGCCCGACAAAAAATGCCGGCGCGCGTCTATATATTCTCTCCCTTCATTTAACGTCACGCTGCCTGATGACGCGGACTCTCGATGGGCGGTGACCCCTCCTTGAACAATTGTTGCAATTGTTGCCGGAATTCCGGCGTATCTTCGTGCCGGTGTACCGACACAGCATGCTGCACTGCTGCCTCCAGCAACTCTTGCTCGGAGTCCGCGCATAACGCGACCGAACAATTCATTTCACTTGGATATTCGCGGCAATCGATATATTTACGGGCCATGGTAGCCTCCAGAAATAAGACGGCGATACACACTGCAATCAGATGAAGAACATCTTGGTCTGTTCCCCCATCGTGACACAGCCCTCGTCATCAACTTATAAACAATGAAATTTGCAGTATCAATGCTCTTGCAGTAACAAAGTAATGCTGCTTTTGCACGGGCTTACACTGACACACTTGTGGTCTGCAGTAATTGGCAGCCATCTATTTTCCAATTGCCATCCGCCTCTCGTTGCATCTTGAAAATAGCAACCCACACGTGGTTATCGCGGTCGGTTACGCGGACCATTTGAATGGTGTTGCCATCAATTACTTCGGGATCGGAATATATGGCACGCCGATGGCGATAAATAGGCTCGTACTCTTCCTTGATCATGCGCAGGAAATCGTCGGCGCTGCCGATGAGCGATCGCGTCTCTGCTGTTGCCAATGCAAATGCTCTTGCGGCGTCATCTTCGGCAAAGGCATTCAATTGCGACTGCACGACGGTTTGGATAGCTTTTGCATCGACATCATCGATTGATGCCGCCATTACACCGTTC
The DNA here is from genome assembly GCA_946478765.1 of uncultured Oxalobacteraceae bacterium. The sequence continues at coordinate 8,701 of CAMLDH010000076.1, forward strand.
GTCCAGCATGGCATTCCTAGTCCAAGCAGCAGACTCATGATTACCAACCATCTGCGTTTCATGATCGGCCTCCGACATGAAGACGTATTAAATTCAGTATAAAGTGGATTGCGAGGCGGGCGAGAATATCCGCGACAGCGAATGACATTTCGCAAAATGGGGAGTGGTAGTGCAAGCCTGCGTGCCTGCAACGCCAATGTAGACGCGGAGGCTTGCACTACTGTCGGGATTTTGCGTTGGCCTTGCTGGAATAAAAAAGGCAGCCCGCAGGCTGCCTTTGATGATGACGCTGAAACGTCGTCAGAATTGATCTTCCGTCAGCGCCAATACCCCCGCACTGCCTTCGACAATCGCCGCGCGATAGCCGGATGCCTGCGACAGAATGTGATCGGCAAAGAAGCGCGCCGTGGCAATCTTGGCCTGATAAAACCTGGCATCGCCTTCTGCTGCCTTCAACTTCCGGTCTGCAACCAGTGCAGCTCGCGCCATTTGCCAGCCGCCCAATACGACGCCGGCGAGCTTTAGATACAACACGCTGCCTGCGAACACGCCCTTGATATCGGACTTGGTGTTGGCCACGACAAAATTGATGACTTCTTCCAACGCTTTCGAGCCGGCGGCAAGCCGGTTGCGAATCACTGCCAGATCGCCCGAGGCATAGGATGCGAGATCCGCTTCCGTCTTACGCACTTGCGCGAGGATGCCTTTTGCTGTGGCGCCGCTATCGCGCACCGTTTTGCGGCCGACCAGGTCGTTCGCCTGAATCGCGGTCGTACCTTCGTAAATCGTCAGAATGCGCGCATCGCGATAGTGCTGCGCCGCACCGGTTTCTTCAATGAAGCCCATGCCGCCGTGAATCTGCACGCCGGTCGATGCGACATCGATCGACATTTCGGTCGACCAGCCTTTGATCACCGGCACCATGTATTCATAGAATGCCTGGTTCGCCTTGCGCATTGCTGCATCCGCATGATGGTGCGCAGCATCGAACGCCGCCGCCGTCACATACGCAAGCGCGCGCGCGCCTTCGGTTTGCGCGCGCATCGACATCAGCATGCGGCGCACGTCCGGCTGATGAATGATCGCCACCGGACCGGCTGAACCGGCCAGGTCGCGCGACTGCACGCGGTCTTTCGCGTATTGCACCGCCTTCTGGTACGCGCGTTCGGCCACGCCGATGCCTTGCATGCCGACCGCAAAACGCGCGGCATTCATCATGATGAACATGTATTCGAGGCCGCGATTTTCTTCGCCGACCAGCGTGCCGATAGCGCCGCCGTGATCACCGAATTGCAATACCGCAGTCGGGCTGGCCTTGATGCCGAGCTTGTGTTCGATCGATACGCAGTGCGCGTCGTTGCGCGCGCCGAGCGAACCATCCGCGTTGACCAGAAACTTCGGCACCACAAACAGCGAAATGCCTTTGACGCCTTCCGGCGCGGTCGGCGTACGGGCCAGCACAAGGTGAACGATGTTCTCCGCCATGTCGTGCTCGCCATACGTGATGAAAATCTTGGTGCCGAAAATTTTGAAAGTGCCGTCTTCCTGCGGCACTGCGCGCGAGCGCACCAGCGCCAGGTCGGAGCCGGCTTGCGGCTCGGTCAGATTCATCGTGCCGGTCCATTTGCCGGAGATCAGGTGCGGTAGATAGGTGTGCTTCTGCTCATCGGTACCGGCCGTCATCAATGCCTCGATCGCGCCATCGGTCAGCAATGGACACAATGCAAACGACAAGCTGCCGGAATTGAGCATCTCGATACAGGGTGTCGCTACCAGCTTCGGCAAGCCCTGGCCGCCAAAATCGACTGGATGCTGCACACCTTGCCACCCCGCTTCGCCGAATGCCTTGAATGCCTCTTTAAAACCTTTGCTGGTGGTGACCTTGCCGTCGTGCCAGTGGCTCGGCTCCTTGTCGCCGGTGAAGTTAAGCGGCGCGACTACTTCTTCGCAAAACTTCGCATTTTCTTCCAGCACCGCTTCCACGGTTTCCGGTGTGGCGTCTTCGCAGCCGGGCATAGCATTCACTTCGGTCAATCCTGCCAGTTCATTGAGCACGAACAGCATGTCTTTCAGCGGGGCGGTGTAGCGCATTTGATACTCCCAAAAAAAATGGACAGGCTTTGCGGCATTGTCGTTGATGACCTTAAAAATCCTGTCAATCCCACGACAAATCCGCAAATCCTGTCCGTTATTTTTCCAAATTACGATTGTCTTTTTTAGCCCAGTTCGGAAACGAGCTGCGGCACCACTTCAAACAGATCGCCCACGATGCCGTAATCGGCTACCGAGAAAATCGGCGCTTCCGGATCCTTGTTGACCGCAACGATCACCTTCGAATCCTTCATGCCGGCCAGATGCTGGATCGCGCCGGAAATACCGACCGCGATGTACAGTTGCGGCGCGACGATCTTGCCGGTCTGGCCGACTTGCCAGTCGTTCGGCACGAAGCCGGCGTCGACGGCCGCGCGCGACGCGCCCATTGCGGCGCCGAGTTTGTCCGCCAGCGGCTCCAGAATCTTGAAGTTGTCGCCCGAACCCATGCCGCGACCGCCGGAGACGATCACTTTGGCAGCGGTCAATTCCGGACGGTCGGATTTGGCCAGCTCACGCGATACGAATGCCGATAGGCCGGAGTCGGCAACCGCGGCAACCGTTTCGACGGCAGCGGAACCGCCGGTGGCGGCAGCGTCGAAGCCGGTGGTGCGCACGGTGATGACCTTGACCGCATCGGTCGATTGCACGGTGGCGATCGCATTGCCGGCGTAGATCGGACGCTCGAAGGTATCGGGTGCATCGACCTTGGTGATTTCCGAGATTTGACCGACATCCAGCTTGGCGGCGACGCGCGGCGCGATGTTCTTGCCGTAGGCGGTTGCCGGCGCCAGGATATGCGAATAGCCGTCGGCCAGCGCAAGTACCTGCGCAGCGACGTTTTCTGCGAGGCCGTCCGCAAACTGCGCGGCATCGGCCACCAGTACCTTGGCGACGCCGGCAGTTTTCGCGGCCGCTTCGGCAGCGGCGCCGCAGTTGTGTCCGGCGACGAGGATGTGGACGTCGCCGCCGCATTGCGCGGCAGCGGTAACGGTATTGAAGGTGCTTCCTTTTAACGACGCGTTGTCGTGTTCAGCAATGACGAGTACGGCCATGATGGTTTCCTTTGAATTGCGGGACAGAGTCGAGACGCCGCAGTGCGGCCGATTGCCTGGTCCCGGCAAATAAAATTTAGATGACTTTCGCTTCGTTCTTGAGTTTCGCAACCAGCGTCGCGACGTCCGGCACCTTGATCCCGGCGGAGCGCTTCGGCGGCTCGGCGACTTTCAGCGTCTTCAGGCGCGGCGTGACATCGACATCGAGATCGGCGGGCTTGAACACGTCGATCTGCTTTTTCTTGGCCTTCATGATGTTCGGCAGCGTCACGTAACGCGGTTCGTTCAGGCGCAAGTCGGTGGTGACAATCGCCGGCAACGTCAGTGCAAGCGTTTCCAGGCCGCCGTCGACTTCGCGCGTGACCATCGCCTTGCCGTCTTCGATCACGACTTTGGAAGCGAACGTGGCTTGCGGCCAGCCGAGCAATGCAGCGAGCATCTGGCCGGTCTGGTTGCAGTCGTCGTCGATCGCCTGCTTGCCGAGAATGATCAGTTGGGGTTGCTCCTTGTCAGCCAGCGCTTTCAGCAGCTTGGCGACGGCCAACGGCTGCAGGTCGGCATCGGTGTCGACCAGGATGCCGCGATCGGCGCCGATTGCCATCGCAGTGCGCAGCGTTTCCTGGCATTGCGTGATGCCGCACGAGACCGCGATCACTTCTGTGACTTTGCCGGTCTCTTTCAGGCGCATGGCTTCTTCGACGGCGATTTCGTCGAACGGGTTCATCGACATCTTGACGTTGGCGATATCGACGCCGGAACCGTCGGATTTCACGCGGACCTTGACGTTAAAGTCGACCACACGTTTGACTGGAACCAATACTTTCATAGCTCTGCCCTTGGAAAAATAACGAATTGACGTAAACGTAAACTAAACAGGATTATAAGAGAGATTTTGCCGTCACGCAGAAATCTAGAACGATCGTTCTATTTTAGGCATAAAGAATGCCCCCTAAAGGAATTTTATGGAAGACCAAGGCGGGAAATTCTCGGCGTCCGACCGGGCTAACGCGGACGTTACACAAGGCTTATTTGCGCTTCATGAAAAAGATGAATTCCCGGTTTTCCTCCGAATGCGCCAGCAGTGCATTGCCAGTCTGCTTCGCAAACGCCTGAAAATCGCGCACCGCGCCCGGATCGGTTGCCACCACACGCAAAACCTGGCCGCTGGTCATGTCGGCCAGCGCTTTTTTCGTCTTTAATATCGGCAATGGGCAATTCAGACCGCGGGCGTCCAGTTCTCTATGAAAATCCATGGTCATGTTCTCGAATGAGAGGTAATTGGGGGGGTGTTCAAATTTTACCGCAAACGCGCCCCATTGGTGCGTCGCAACAAACTATTTATAAAATGTAACGCTATTGCGGCGTTGATGGCGTGGACCCCGGCCATTCCATGAATTCGACTGTCAAGCCGCGCGCCAGCAGGATTCTGCCTTCGACCTCGACCAGCGCCGCCACTACGGGCAATGGGTTGTCCCAATGCGTCCAATGCCCGCTGGGGCAAGCGGCGCGCTCGCGCTCACCCTCGATCTTCAGGATGAGCGCAGACGCGCAGATCGGACAGTATTTGTAGTCGGACAATCGGATTTGCTTGTATCAGGCACGTTCGCTCAGACGCGCTCGCCGACCCACTTCGCGACATCTTGCAGCGCCTTTGGCAAACCGCTCGGATCGGTGCCGCCGGCTTGCGCCATGTCGGGCCGGCCGCCGCCTTTGCCGCCGACCTGCTGCGCGACGAAGTTGACCAGTTCGCCTGCCTTGACTTTCGAGGTCGCGTCCGCCGTGACGCCGGCGATCAGGCTGACCTTGCCGTCGTTGACGGCCGCCAGCACGATGGCGGCCGTTTTCAGCTTGTCCTTCAGCTTGTCCATCGTCTCGCGCAACGTGGCGACATCGGCGCCTTCCAGCGTGGCCGCCAGCACCTTGATGCCTTTGATGTCGACCGCTTGGGTAACCAGTTCCTCGCCCTGATTGGCCGC
>CAMLDH010000077.1 GCA_946478765.1 uncultured Oxalobacteraceae bacterium
CATCGGCCGCGATCTTGATGTTGCCGTCGGTGCCGTTCTTGAAGCCGACCGGGCATGACAAACCGGAAGCCAGTTCGCGATGCACTTGCGATTCGGTGGTGCGCGCACCGATCGCTCCCCAGCTGATCAGGTCGGCGATGTATTGCGGACTGATCACGTCGAGGAATTCGGTGCCGGCCGGCAGACCGAGTTCATTAATATTCAGCAGCAGCTCGCGGGCGGTACGCAACCCGTCATTGATGCGGAAACTATTGTCCATGTACGGATCGTTGATCAAGCCTTTCCAGCCAACCGTGGTCCGTGGTTTTTCGAAATACACCCGCATCACGATTTCCAGTTCACTGGAAAACCGCTCGCGCTCCTTGACCAGGCGCTGCGCATATTCCATCGCTGCCTTGGTGTCGTGAATCGAACACGGGCCGATCACGACCATCAGGCGGTCATCCTGGCCGTGCAGGATGCGGTGCAAGGCCGTACGGGCGTTCGCAGCGGTATTGGCCGCTTTTTCCGAGCAAGAGAATTCGCGAATGAGATGCGATGGCGGTATGAGTTCTTTCATTTCTCGTATGCGTAAATCATCGGTGCGCGGCATGTTTTCTCCAGTTCAGAAATATAAATAAAGTGTTAAGTCTGCAAATAAAAAAACCGCCATCGCTGGCGGTTTTTTCGAATTCGGTTTGGGTTCTTGTCGCGCGCTGCTTTTACGTGAACTTACCGCTTCTCCACCGCCGTTGGGCTGGAATAGCTAAAGTAAAAATAAAAGTAAAAGCGCGCAAAGGACATGGTTTTCATGTGGCTTGAATCAACTATGAACTGATAGTGCAATAAATTACCGCACTTGGCAAGCCAAAGCACGCAAAAATATCGTATCGGCAATTGATCACATGTTGTCCATCTTACGCCGTACCGCCCACCGTCACACCGTCAAGACGTAAGGTTGGTTGCCCAACGCCGACCGGCACGCTCTGCCCTTCCTTGCCGCACACGCCGACGCCGCTGTCGAGCCGCATATCGTTGCCGATCATTGATACCCGGTTCAGCACATCGGGGCCGTTGCCGATCAAGGTTGCGCCCTTGACCGGATAAGTCACCTTGCCGTCTTCGATCATGTACGCTTCGCTGGCGGAGAACACGAACTTGCCGTTGGTGATGTCTACCTGGCCGCCGCCGAAATTGACCGCATACAAACCGTTCTTGACCGATGCGATGATTTCAGCCGGATCCTTGTCGCCGCCCAGCATGTAAGTGTTGGTCATGCGCGGCATCGGCAGATGCGCGAACGACTCGCGGCGCGCATTGCCGGTCACCGACATGTTCATCAGGCGCGCATTCATCGTGTCTTGGATGTAGCCTTTCAGGATGCCATCCTCGATCAGCGTCGTGCATTGGGTTGCATTGCCTTCGTCATCGATGTTCAAGGAACCGCGGCGATCGGCGAGGGTGCCGTCATCGACCACGGTGACGCCCTTGGCGGCGACCCGCTCGCCGATGCGGCCGGAGAACGCGCTGGAACCCTTGCGGTTGAAATCGCCTTCCAGGCCGTGACCGATTGCTTCGTGCAGCAGAACGCCGGGCCAGCCCGGACCGAGCACGACCGTCATCGGACCGGCCGGCGCGGCACGCGCATCCAGATTGACGAGCGCGGAGTCAACCGCTTCGGTCGCGTATTTCTCCAGCAATTCATCCGTGAAATAGGCGTAATCGTAGCGCCCGCCGCCGCCGCTCGACCCCATTTCACGGCGGCCATCCTGTTCCGCGATCACCGTAATCGAGACGCGCACCAGCGGCCGGATATCAGCAGCCAGCACCCCGTCGCTGCGCACCACCAGCACCACATCGTATTCACCCGCCAGACCCGCCATCACTTGCACCACGCGCGGATCCTTGGCGCGCGCAATGCGTTCGATTTTTTCCAGCAACTTGACTTTCTCGGTCGCGTCGAGCGAGTTGAGCGGATCATGCGGCAAGTACAATGCGCGGCCACCGGATGCCTGCACCGACGATGCGACCTTGATCTTGCCGGCGCCACGCCGTGCAATCGTGCGGGTCGCTGCCGCTGCGTCGAGCAATGCCTGTTCGGAAATTTCATCCGAATACGAAAAGGCGGTCTTGTCGCCCGACACCGCACGCACGCCGACGCCTTGATTGATCGAAAAGCTGCCGGTCTTGACGATGCCTTCTTCCAAGCTCCAGCCTTCATTCCTGGTGAACTGAAAATACAAATCGGCGTAATCGACCTTGTGCGTAAACATCGTGCCCAAGGCTTTTAACAATTTCGCTTCATCCAGTCCGAATGGCGTGAGCAACACGTCGCGCGCGACAGCCAGCGTCTGGAGATTCGGTTCAAATAGATTCATGGTGGTTGGTTTCGCGACCCGGGGTCGCGCATTAAATTAAATCGGAATTACTGGATTGTAGAACATCTGGCTGACGGAACGTTCAAGCGGTCATTCGGCCTGCCTGCTGTTTACGCTGCTTACAATTTCCGGTGTTTCAGCGCAGGCAAGCTTTCGCGCACCTGCTGCAAATGGGATGGCTCGATATCGCCGATGACGATGCCTTCGCCTTCCGGTAAAACCGCCTTCACTTCGCCCCACGGATCAATCAGCATGCTATGTCCCCATGTCCGGCGACCGTTCGGGTGCTTGCCGCCTTGCGCGGCGGCAAGCACATAGCACTGATTCTCGACCGCCCGCGCCCGCAGCAGAATTTCCCAATGGGCCTTGCCGGTAGTATAGGTAAACGCAGCAGGCACCACGATCAAGGTACAGTCCCCCAGTGCGCGATAAAGTTCCGGAAAGCGCAAATCGTAGCATACCGAAAGTCCGACCTTGCCGAACGGCGCATCGAAACTTGTGACTTCGGTACCGTGCACGATGGTGCGCGCTTCGTCGTACGATTCTTCGCCGCGGGTAAAGCTGAACAAATGAATCTTGTCGTAACGCGTGACCTGCTCGCCGGCGGGGTCATACACGATCGAACTATTCAATACCTTGCCGGGCTCCGCAGTCGCCATCGGCAGCGTTCCGCCGATCAACCATATCCGATGTTGGTGCGCCATCTCCGACATGCATGTTTGAATCGGCCCGCCCTCAGGGTGTTCCGCATAAGCCATCTTGTCGGATTCATGCATCCCCATGATCGGCCAGTATTCGGGCAGCAGCACGAGTTGCGCGCCTTGTTGCGCCGCTTGTGCAATCAAGCGGCGCGCCGCCGCAAGATTCTCTTCCAGCACGGGTGTCGACACCATTTGCACGGCAGCGATTTTGGTGATCGTATTATTCATGGTCAGCCTGCTTTCTCCATACCGTCGATCGATGAGGCGGGCATTGTCGATCTGCCTTCCGTCTTGCGTTCCAGCTTGGTCACCACCGGATCCTTCCATGGGCCGGTAATCTTGTATTCATAGGTAAATGCGCGTATCAAGGGTTCGCGCAGGAACAATTGCGCCAAAAAGCTGCCCACGCCAATGAGGGGGTTGACTGCCAGCGCGTACACGACCGATGCGGCGCCGGCATTGATTTCGGGGAGCACCACTACGTGCATGTTTTGCGATTCCTTGGCAATGTCGGCGGTGCCGTCCATCAGCACCGTGGCATTCACACTGCGCATCTTGAAATTATCGGTCTTGACTACGCCTTGCGCGATGTTCGCAGTAGCGGCAATGCCGTCGAATGAAAACCCTTCCGAAAACACATCGCGAAAATCCAGCGCCAAGCGGCGCGGTAAGGCTTGCAAACTCAACACGCCGAGCAACTTGGCTGCGCCCGGGTCCACCTTCAGGAACTGTCCCGCCGCCACATCCAGTTTGAACTGGCCGGACAGGCTCGGAATATCGAGTGAAAACGGCAAACCTTTCCAGCTGATATCGCCATCCATCTTGCCCTTGCCGCCGCGCAGCACATTGCTGAAACCGAATCGCTCCAGCAGTTTTCCGGCATTGCCGATCTCGAGCGCATACACCAGATTGGAGATGCTTTCGCCCTCCTTGGTGCTCCATTTGCCGGTGGCTTTCAATTCGGCATCCGCATTCACCAGCGACAATTTGCTGATGCGCCATTCACGGGTCGCCGACGCTGCGACGTTATTGGCGACCAATTCAAGACGCCCCAATTTCTTGTCAAACAATTCGAAATTTTCAGCCACGATATCCAGCCCCGGAATCTGCGGCGATGCATGCTTTCCTTCCAGCAGATCGGTCACATCGGATGCGGCGGACTTTGGAATGATCAAGGATGCCAGGCGTGCGCTGGCCTTGCCCAATCCCTGCCCTGCCGGTCCCTCATTCCAGGTCACATAACCGGATGCCTGCTCGGAATCGATATTGGCTTGCCACACGCCTTTCTGGTGCGACGCGCCGACCACCACGTTATCCAGTTTTTTCCCGACTACAAGCAACTCGGTCGCCCGTGCAGCCAACACTTCCGGTTCGATATATTGGGCGATGTTCAACGCATCGGGCGTACTGGCGGCGCCTGCGCTTTTTTGCTTGTCGCTGCCGACGATCGACGTCACTGCATTGCTCCAGGCATCGATATTGAGCGCCTTCAAATTGACGTTTGCAATCAACCCGCTATCGGGCTGCGGCGCCGGCACGTTGACGCCGATGCCGCCGCGCACCACGCGCCACGCCGCATCTTTTTCCAGCGACTTCTGGCGCAAATAGCGTGCGGTGATCGCGGGGCCCAGCGACAGTTTCATCTCGTCGCGGGTTGCCGCGGCATCGTCCGCCGGTAACGCGGTCAATTCGAATTTCAGCGGCAGACTGTCATTCGCAGCCTTGCGCAAGGGCGCCGGGAAATCAATCGCCATGCCTTGCATGCTCGACTCGACCACGATTTCCGGGCGCTTCTTTTTGATGCTGATCGACGCGCTATAGCGGGTGCTACCGGTAATGCGTTCCGACAGACGCTGCATGGCCGGCGCGGGATAGGTTTTACGCAGGCCCGCAGACGACAGGCTGCCCTCGGCCTTGATCACGATATTGCCGTCGCGCTGGCTGCCGCCGGAGACCGTCACCGGACCGCCGACAAAGTTGGCCTTGATGCCGCTAAGCGTCACCCCCCGTTCGTTGAAATCCAGTTTTCCCACGGTCGACAACAAAGGCGGCATCGCGTTTTGCACGATGACCTCGTTGTTTGCAAACTGCAGCGTGCCCTGCACCTTGGATTCGATCATGCGCATGAATGGCAACTGCAATTTCAGCGCGAGCCTGGCGTTGCCGCCGGCGCTGGTTTCGTCGGTAAAGTGCGCAATCCATTCCGATACCGGGCTGTCCACCGTAAAGCGCACAAACTCTTGCAATGGGCCGGCGGCACTGCCGTCGACCTCCAGCAGCATGTCATGCGACAACAGATCGGCAATCGTCGCTTTGACATTGGATACCGCAACACCGTGCGTCGTAGCGCTATCGGCATTGATTTCCATACGCGTGCGATCAAATGCAATGGTGCCTTTGATTTCTTCCATTGGCGGCCACAATGGCGATTTGCCATCCTTGGCAAAATTACCGGGGGAGTAAATCAGCTTGCCATCCTCAATTTTGCCGTCGACGGTGAATTCGCCAGTGGGCCTGTCATGCGGTGAGGTGACATGAAACGGAAAATGCGCCAGATCGCCCTTCAGTTTGATGTTGACATCCTTCGCAACCCCTCCCTGCAAACCGCCGGTAAGCCAGGCGCGCAGATGTTCCGGCGTTTGCAGCGGCAGATAGCGGCCGACCTGGTTGAGTTCGAATCGGTCGATATGCGCGGTCATGTCGATCGTGCCGAAGTGCTTTCCGTTCTGCGGTGCAATCGGCATCAGGTGCTTGCCTGACAGCGATGCGGCCAGTCCATCCTGAACAAACGCCATCTTGGCGATATCCAGCAAAATCTGGTCTTTTTCCTGGAACGTCCAGCCCGCCTGCATCTTCAATTGATCGAACCGCATTACCGGCTCGTTGAAATAATCCGCGACATCGAGCTTGACCTGTTCCGAGGCGAGATTGAAGGTGCCGCCCTTGTCATTCGCATCGACCCGTCCGGTCAGATTTTCAAATCCCGGAATCGCGGGCACCGCTGCCTGGGCCGGTGTCTTGGCCGTTTTGGGCCGGGCCGGGCGCGCAGCTTGGGCTTTCATCGACAAGCCGATGAATTGTCCCTTGACGCTGTACGACGATATGTCGGGATAAGCGCCCTGCCACTGCGCGGAAAAATCCTTCACTTGTCCGCTAGGCGAAAAATCGACCAGAATCCGGCGTTGCGCCGCCGGCAGCGGCAAACGTTCGACAAAGTCTGCCAGCGAATGCAAGTCCAGCGACTTGACCTTGATCTCGGTCTTTTCCGGCTGGCCGCTTTTAGCGGGGATGAAGGTCTCACTGATCGTTGTCGGCGGCAATATCAGGCCGTCATCGGTTTGCAACGAAAAATCAGTCAACGCAATCGAGTGCCCTTGGCCGCCGAACGTCAAAGTGCCATCCGCCCGCTTCGGATCAAATTCCTCGCGCATCGATACCCGTCCATTCACTTGCACCAGGTTCAAGGGCTGCAAGTCTTTTCTGAGCCGCGTCGATACATTCGACAACAGGAGATCGGCGGTGAAATTGGCAACTTTGGCGCGATTGAAACTCAACCATGCGCGCACTGCGCCCTTGCCTTGCGGTACTTCGATTGGGTAATCGACATACGTTTTCCAAACTGCCAGATCGGTATTTTGCAAATCGGCATACAGCTCACCGGTCCACTGCGAGAAATCGGCGATTTTTCGCGCAAAGTGCGGATGATCGAAAGCGGCACGCACATCCACCGGCGCGGCAAACGCGGCCGGCGGCGTTGCCCTGAACGCAAACTTGTGATGCTGCCACTCATTGCGCAACACGAACGTGACGCCCTCCAGCGTCAGTTCCGGTGCGCCGCGCTGCGCATCGGTCCAATGCAAGCGCCCATCGCGGATCACGATTTCGCGCTGCGACAATACCCAGTCGGCACCCTTGCCATCGTCGCCTTTTTTGGCGTCGATCAAGATGCCGGCAACCACCAGATTACCTTGCGCATCGCGCTGAATATCCAGATCGGGACGACTGATTTCAAGCGTGTGCAGCCGCACATCGGCGACCAGCACCGACCACCACGACAAGGTTGCCGCGACACCCGGCAAATTCAACGCCTCGCGGCCGTTCTTGTCATGAATGACCACGCCGCCCAGAAACAAATACGGCCGCAAGCCTTTCCAGGAAGCGTAAATCGTTGCGATCGACACCGGCTTGCCGATCGCGTGCGATGCCATTTGCTCGACATCCGATTTGTAATGATCGATATTGGGCAAGACGCCGTAACGCAGCGTCAGAAGCAATATGCAAAAAATGAAATAGGCCAGTACCGCCAATTTGAACAAGGCACCGAGCGTATGGTGGGTAGCGATATTGGCATAACCATAACATTGCTTGGTAAGGCGCCAGTAAAATGCGAAGCGACGGAGGGTCGGCGCGGTATGGAGGTGGTCTTGGGACATCAATCAAAAAGTAAATGAAGCCGCTCGGCGTAGAATAAAATGCGTCGAGCATTATCGATGGGTAGCCGACAGTCTATTCGCAATGATGCAAAACGCGTGAAAAATTCGATACGCATACCCTTTCCACATTGCCCCTTTCCCACATTGTGACCCAATCTTTTTCGACCAGTATGCTTGCCTCGCGGTTCTACAGCCGCTGGATCAACGCCGATACAGTACGCGCAGACAGGGTGGCGGATTTTGCGAAATTATCGCTCTCCCCCGCGATTTTTGCTCAAGTTTTACAAAATGAAACCGCTGCCGGCACGCCCTTGCCCGCCGCCATGCGCCGCTTGCGCAACCTGGTCGTCGCAACCCTGATCGAACGCGATCTGCTGGGGCGCGCCGATTTAGCCGAAGTCGTCGCCACCATGACCGCATTTGGCGATTTTGCGGTACAAACCCACGTTGCTGCCTTGAGCGCCGAACTGGCCGCCATTCACGGCGTGCCGGTCGGCGAAGAATCGGGCGCAGTGCAGGAATTGATCGTGCTCGGCATGGGCAAGCTCGGCGGCGGCGAATTGAATGTCTCGTCCGATATCGACCTGATTTTCTGTTATCCGGAAAATGGCGAAACATCCACCAGCAGCGCCGATCAGCGCGCGTTGTCCAATCATGAATTTTTTACACGGCTCGGCAAAAAACTGATTGGCGCATTGTCGGAAATCACCGCTGACGGTTTTACGTTTCGCGTCGATATGGCGCTGCGCCCGAATGGCGCCTCCGGTCCGCTGGTCGCAAGCTTCGGCATGGTGGAAGAATATTTGATCGTGCAAGGGCGTGAATGGGAACGTTACGCTTGGGTCAAGGCGCGCGCATTGACCGGGCGCACAGAAGACATCGCGGCGCTGGAAGCCATCGTCAAACCATTCGTATACCGGCGCTATCTGGATTTCGGCTCGATTGAAGCGCTGCGCAACATGCATGCGCAGATTCGCGCGGAAGTGACGCGCCAGGAAGCGCGCCATCCGGATCGGAACAATAATGTGAAACTGGGACGCGGCGGCATCCGCGAAATTGAATTCCTGGCGCAGGTATTCCAGTTGATCCGCGGCGGACGCGACGCTGCGTTGCGCGATCGCTCGACGCGCGGCACGCTGCGCACCCTGGCGGATAAGCAGTTGCTGTCGGCACAAGTGGTCGAACAGCTGCTTTCCGCGTATTCCTTCCTGCGCAATCTGGAACATCGCTTGCAATACCTGGACGATGCGCAAACCCACACCTTGCCGCCAAATGAAGCAGATCGCCTGACGGTCGCACGCATGATGGGCTTTGCCGATGTGGCCTCGTTGTTGCATGCACTGGAAGCGCAACGCGCCTTGGTCGCCAGTCATTTCGACGCCATTTTCAGCGAAAAGAATGGCCGCGCATCCAGCGCCGGCTCCGGCGGCCAAGCCGGGATCGATCCGGAAATCCACGCCGTGCTGTCCGAAGCCGATAACCATGAATCCATCGAAGCGCATTTGACTGCGCTCGGATTCGATGACGCGCCAGCAGCCGCGCACCGCCTGCTGGCAACCTGGAAATCGCCGCGCCTGCAGGCATTGCCGCAATCCAGTCGTCACAAGCTGGTGTCCCTGACCAATACCGCGTTGACCTTCATTGCGAAAAGCAGTGAATCGCGTAGCGCAACCTTGACCCGCCTGCTGGATTTCCTTGAAGCGATTGCACGCCGTGCCGCCTATCTGGCGCTGTTGACGGAATATCCGCAGGCGCTGGAACGGGTGATCCGAATGATGAACGCAAGCGACTGGGCAGCGAAATACCTGACGCGCCATCCGATCCTGCTGGATGAATTGCTGGATGAACGTTCTCTGAATGCGACACCGGATTGGGCCGCGTTCACGCGCGATTGCCGGCAGCAGCTCGATGCAGCGGTGGGCGACACAGAACGTCAGATGGATGTACTGCGCGAGATGCACCACGCGCAACTATTCCGGCTGCTGGCACAGGATCTGGAAGGCAAGTTAACCGTCGAACGTCTGGCCGACCACTTGTCTGCATTGGCAGATGCATTGGTCGCGGTGACGGTGCAAGCAGTGTGGCAGACGATTGCCAATCGACATCGGGAGATTCCGAAATTCGCCGTCATTGCGTACGGCAAGCTGGGCGGCAAGGAACTCGGTTATGCGTCGGATCTGGATGTGATCTTCTTGTATGACGACGAGCATCCGGATGCACCCGGACTTTACGCGAAGCTGGCGCAGCGCTTCATTACGTGGATGACCAGCCATACACCAGCCGGCATCCTGTTCGACATCGATATCGCGTTGCGTCCCAACGGCGCCAGCGGCTTGCTGGTATCGACGATTTCCGCATTTGAAAAATACCAGGCGGCATCGGCTTGGGTCTGGGAACATCAGGCGCTCACGCGTGCGCGCTTTTGCGCCGGAGATGCCGCCATCGGTGTGCGGTTTGAAGCGATCCGTGAAAACGTATTGCGCAAACCGCGCGATGCACAAGCATTGAAACAGGATGTGCTGTCGATGCGGCAAAAAATGCGTGACGCACACCCAAATCGCTCGTCATTATTCGACCTGAAACACGATGCCGGCGGCATGATCGATATCGAATTCATCGTCCAGTTTTTGGTATTGAACCATGCTGCGCACACTCCGCAATTGACTGGCGATATCGGCAATATCGCGTTGCTGAAATTGTGCGGAGACCTGGGATTGATCGACCAGCCGTTGGCCGGAAATGTAGCGGATGCGTATCGCACATTCCGCAAGCTGCAGCATCAAGCCCGCTTGCAAGGGGAAGAACGTGCGCGGGTCGAGGCGGAGCGCGTGGCAGCCGAAGTTGCCAACGTCAAGCAGCTCTGGAGAAAATGTTTCTCGCTTTAGGCTGCGTTCCTTTAGGCTGCGTTCGTCAACCGCCTCAGCAAATCGGTGCGTGGGCCGCACCGGTAATGCCGAATCATACCAATCCTCCTAAAAAACGTGACAGGAAAATCGATGGATTTTTTCGTCTGGCAAGGCGCGAGGAGGCCGCATGGCGAGCCATGCAACGACGAGCAACGCCGCCAGACGGAAAAAGACGCGATTTAACTGTCATGTTTTTTAGGAGGATTGGTATTACATCAAAGCCGCGCCGAAACGCTCGACGCGCGGTAAATAATACTTGTCAGTATCGAGCGAGAACACCACGCGCTTCACCTGCCCCGTCAACAACTCGCGCTTGACGAATCCGATATAACGCGAATCCTTGCTGTTATCGCGGTTGTCGCCCAACATCAGATACTCGTCTTGCGGCACCGTGACCGGTCCGAATGAGCGCATCGCGGCGCGTCCCGGCATCACGATAATCGATCGTTGCGCGCCAAAAATTCGTTCATTCAACACCCGTTGCTCGCCCTCGTAATTCGGCGTCAAACGCGTTGCGGTATCGCCGCTTACCGCATCATAAGATGCGCGCACGCCGTTGATCGTCAATTGGTCGTTGTGCATTTCCACCACGTCCCCCGGCACGCCCACCACGCGCTTGACCAGCCGCACGCCGTCCTCCGGCGAGCTGAATGTCGCAATATCGCCGCGCTGCGGATCGGCAATATGCTTCACGATGACATCGGTAAACGGAATCTTGATGTCATACGCCAAGCGGTCCGAGATAATGCGGTCGCCTATCATTAATGTCGGATACATCGAGCTTGATGGCACGCCGTACCAATCGGCGATGGCGCTGCGCACGATCACCATGCCGAACAGAAAAAATAAAAAGCCTTTATTTTCTGCAATCCATTTTTTCAAATTGAACATGCCGCTGACTCCATAAGGAAGTGAAAAAACCGCAACAGTAATATAGCAAAATACATAAAAAAACGCCCCGGCAAGCGGAGCGTTTTTTTCTTCTTGATTTGGGGGGATACAGAGCGGGCCGCGTAGGCACCCGCTACGCTTAACGCTTTCCCGCAATCCTGATAGTTACAACAGAATTACTTGGCAGACATCAATGCGACGGTGGTATCGAGCATGCGGTTCGAGAAACCCCACTCGTTGTCATACCACGACGACACCTTCACCAGCCGGCCCGATACCTTCGTCAACGTCGCGTCGAAATTGCTCGATGCCGGATTGTGGTTGAAATCGACCGATACCAGCGGCTCGGTCTGGTACGTCAAGATCCCCTTCAGCGCGCCTTCGGACGCGGCCTTCATGATCGCATTGACTTCCTCGGCCGTCGTGTCGCGCGCCGCGATGAACGACAAATCCACGATCGATACATTGATGGTCGGTACCCGGATCGCATAACCGTCCAGCTTGCCGTTCAATTCCGGCAATACCAAGCCGACCGCTGCAGCCGCACCGGTCTTGGTTGGAATCATCGATTGCGTGGCGGAACGGGCGCGGCGCAAGTCTTCATGCATCACGTCGGTCAGCACTTGGTCGTTGGTGTATGCATGCACCGTCGTCATCAAGCCGTTGACCAGGCCGATCTGGTCATTCAGCGGTTTGGCCAGGGGCGCCAGGCAATTGGTGGTGCACGACGCATTCGAGATGACCGTGTCGGACGCTTTCAATACGTTCTGGTTGACGCCGAACACGACGGTGGCATCGACATCCTTGCCGCCGGGGGCGGAGATGATGACTTTCTTGGCGCCGCCCTTGAGGTGGGCCGAGGCTTTTTCCTTGGTGGTGAAAAAGCCGGTGCATTCGAGCACGACGTCGACGTTCAATTCGCCCCACGGGAGGTCGGCCGGATTGCGCTGGGCGAAGACGCGGATTTTATCGCCGTTGACGATCATGAAGTCGCCGTCGACGGTGACGGTGCCGGGGAACTTGCCGTGAGCGGTGTCGTAGCGGGTCAGGTGAGCGTTGGACTGGGCATTGCCGAGGTCGTTGATGGCGACGATCTGGATGTCATTTTTCTTGCCGCCTTCGTAATGGGCACGCAGGATATTGCGGCCGATGCGGCCGTAGCCGTTGATTGCAACACGGATAGTCATGGTTTTCTCCTAGGAACAAAAATTCAGCAGATTTGAACACACATACAAAAATTTATTTGCAAGCTTCCAGCAGCGCATTCAAGTCGCGCCAGCCATAACCCGCCTCCACCAGATCGAGCCCATCCCAGGTAAAGGACTGCTCGATCAACAACTCGGCACCGAGCTGTTCATAAAATTGTCGCGCCGCCTTGTTGGTCGCAATGACCCACACGATGAGGCCGGTCGCGCCTTGCGATTGATGCGCATCGGCGACCATGCTCACCAGACGCCGGCCGATACCGGCACGCTGCGCATCGGGTTGCAAATAGATTGCCGCCAACTCTGCATCGAGCCCGAACCTCGGTTCATCCAGCGCTTTTCCTGCTGCAAAACCGACGACTGCCCCCTCCATTTCGGCCACGAATACCGACGTCTTGTCCGATGCCGCCGACAGCACGCGCGTCCATAGCGCAGTGCTGTCGTCTACCCGCATGCCTTCCAGATACGCATCCGGTATCACGCCGCGATAAGTGGCGCGCCAGCTGTCGATCCGGACTGCCGCAATTGCCGCGGCATCCTGCACGCGAGCCCGGCGGATGACCAAACCAATCACGACAATGTCCGCTTGACCGTCGCCACCACGTTGTCGACAGTGAAACCGAAATGCTTGAACAGCACGCCGGCCGGCGCCGATTCGCCGAAGGTATCGATACCGACCACGGCGCCTTCCAGGCCGACATATTTGTACCAGAAGTCGGTCACGCCGGCTTCGACCGCCACGCGCGGCAAGCCTTTCGGCAATACGCTCGCTTTATACGCTGCATCCTGCCGATCGAACACATCGGTCGACGGCATCGACACCACGCGCACCGCGATGCCTTGCGCGCCGAGTTCATCGGCGGCTTTCACTGCCAAGTCGACTTCGGAACCGGTGGCGATCAGGATCGCTTTCGCATCGGCGGCCTCTTTCAAGACGTAGCCGCCGCGGTTGATGGCGGCGACCTGCTCCGCCGTACGTTCCTGGTAAGGCAAATTCTGGCGCGAGAAAATCAATGTCGTCGGGCCGTGCCGGCGCTTGACTGCATGTTCCCATGCGACAGCCGATTCAACCGTATCGCACGGACGCCAGTTATCCAGATGCGGGATCAGGCGCAGGCTCGATACGTGCTCGACCGATTGGTGGGTCGGGCCGTCTTCGCCGAGACCGATCGAATCATGCGTGAAGACGAAGATCGAGCGGATCTTCATCAGCGCGGCCATGCGCAACGCATTGCGGCTGTAGTCGGAGAAGGTGAGGAAGGTGGCGCCGAACGGAATGTAGCCGCCATGCAGCGCGATGCCGTTCATGATC
>CAMLDH010000078.1 GCA_946478765.1 uncultured Oxalobacteraceae bacterium
GATGTTTTCGACGCAATCGCTGGCCGAACTGACCAAGGCGATCGCCAAGTCTTTGCTGGTCGGCGGCGTCGCCTACTGGGTGATTTCGGCCAATGTGGCATCGATCATGGCATTGATGGCCGAGCCGGTGCGCACGGCGTTGCCGCATACGGTGCGGCTGGTGGCCAACTGTTGCGTGTTGATTATCGCTTCGCTGTTGTTGGTGGCGGCGATCGATGTGCCTTACCAACTGTGGAGTTATTACCACAAACTGCGCATGTCGCGCGAGGACCTGCGGCAGGAACACAAGGAAAGCGAAGGCGATCCGCACATCAAGGCCAAGATCCGCCGTCAACAGCAGCAGATGGCGCGGCAGCGCATGATGGCCGAAGTCGCTCATGCCGATATCATCGTCACCAATCCGACCCACTTTGCGGTGGCGCTTAAATACCGCGATAAGGAAATGCGCGCGCCGCGCGTGGTGGCCAAGGGCGCCGACCTGGTGGCGCAGCGCATTCGCGCCATTGGTGAAGAAAACAAGGTGCCGGTCCTGGAGGCGCCGCCGCTGACGCGGGCACTGTACCGGCACACCAATCTGGGTGATGAGATCCCTGCTGCACTTTATACCGCCGTGGCTGAAGTGCTGGCCTGGGTCTATCAGTTGCAGCGCTGGCGCAGCGAAGGCGGCGTTGCACCGCGAGCGCCGAACGACTTGCCGGTACCCGAATCACTTGATCCGTTAGGGAGTAAGGCATGAAGCCGTTGAATTCGCTGTTGCGTCTGCCGACGTTGTTGTTGGCCGGCAGCCAAATCAAGGGGATGGCCGGACCGTTGCTGGTCGTGATGATCCTCGGCATGATGATTCTGCCGCTGCCGCCGTTCCTTCTTGACCTGCTGTTTACCTTCAATATTGCACTTTCGGTGATGGTGCTGCTGGTCAGCATGTACACGATGAAGGCGCTGGATTTCGCCGCCTTCCCGGCGGTATTGCTGTTCTCAACGCTGATGCGGCTGTCGCTCAATGTCGCCTCCACCCGGGTCGTGCTGCTGAACGGCCACTCGGGGCCGGATGCGGCCGGCAAGGTGATCGAAGCGTTCGGGCACTTCCTGGTGGGCGGCAATTTTGCGGTCGGCATTGTGGTTTTCATCATTCTGGTGGTGATCAATTTCATGGTCATCACCAAAGGCGCCGGCCGCATCGCTGAAGTCGGTGCGCGCTTTACGCTGGATGCGATGCCGGGCAAGCAGATGGCGATCGATGCCGACCTGAACGCCGGATTGATCGGTGAAGATGTGGCGCGCAAGCGGCGCGCAGAAGTGGCGCAGGAAGCCGATTTTTACGGTTCGATGGACGGTGCCAGCAAATTTGTCCGGGGCGACGCTGTGGCCGGTTTGCTGATCATGGTGGTAAACGTCGTCGGCGGACTGATCGTCGGCGTCGCCCAGCACAACTTGGATCTGGCGGCGGCGGCCAAGTCGTACACGCTGCTGGCGATTGGTGACGGCCTGGTCGCGCAGATCCCAGCGCTGGTGATTTCGACCGCTGCCGGTGTGATCGTATCGCGCGTGACGACCGATGAAGACGTCGGGCAGCAATTGATGGGACAGTTGTTTTCCAACCCGCAGGTGCTGTTTCTGACTGCCGGCATCATCGGCCTGATGGGGCTGGTGCCTGGCATGCCGCATCTGGCGTTTCTAATTATCTCCGGCGGCATCGTATGGCTTGGACGGCGCGTAATGCAGCGTACCGCGCGCGCCGCCGATGCCGCCCAGGCGCCGCGACCCGTCGCTGCCGCTTCGGCGGAACCGGCGGAAGCGAACTGGGACGATGTTGCACTGGTCGATCCGCTCGGACTGGAAGTCGGCTATCGGCTGATTTCGCTAGTGGATCGGGCGCAGAACGGCGAACTGCTGGGACGCATCAAGAGTATTCGCAAGAAGTTTGCGCAGGATATCGGCTTTCTGGTGCCGGTAGTGCATATTCGCGATAACCTTGAACTGAAACCGAACACCTACGTGATTACCTTGAAAGGCGTCGAAATCGGCCACGGCGAGGCTTGGCCCGGTCAGTGGATGGCAATCAATCCGGGGCAGGTAAGTGCATCACTGCCGGGCACTCCGACCAAGGACCCGGCATTCGGCTTGCCGGCGATCTGGATTGACAGCAGCCTGCGCGAGCAGGCGCAGATTTACGGGTATACGGTGGTCGATGCGAGTACCGTGGTGGCGACCCACTTGAATCATCTGATTCATGCACATGCGGCCGAGTTGCTGGGACGTCAGGAAGTGCAGCAATTACTCGACCGCATCGGCAAGGAATCACCGAAGCTGACCGAAGACCTGGTGCCGAAGGTGCTGTCGCTGACCATCGTGCAGAAAGTGCTGCAAAACCTGCTCGACGAAAGTGTGCCGATCCGCGACATGCGCACCATTCTCGACGTGCTGGCCGAGAATGGGGCTACCGTTACGGATGCCAATGAGCTGACCGCATTGGCGCGGCTGGCACTGGGTCGCGCGATTACGCAACAACTGTTCCCCGGCAATAGCGAATTGCAAGTTATCGGCCTCGATGGTTCGCTCGAGCGTGTACTGTTGCAGGCGCTCACCAACGGCAGCGGCCTGGAGCCGGGATTGGCCGACAATCTGCTGTTGCAGACGCAAACGGCAATCGCCCGCCAGGAACAGTTGGGGCTGGCGCCGACACTAGTTGTACAGCATCCGCTGCGCGCCTTGCTGGCGCGCTTTTTACGCCGCAGCCTGCCGCAGTTGCAGGTGGTTTCGCACGCTGAAATACCCGATACTCGCACCATCAAAGTAACGGCCACTATTGGAGGTAAAGGTTGAATACCAGCACCAGTGTCAATGCCAGTGCCAGCAAGATCGTCGCACCATCCAGCCGTGAGGCATTACGCCTGATACGCGAACAACTGGGGCCGGACGCAATTATTCTGTCGAACCGCGTGACGGATGCCGGTGTTGAAATTGTCGCGATCGCGGAAGACGCGGCGGCACAAATATCGGCCTCTGCCGCGCCGGTCGCGGCGCCGCTGATGCCCATGCCCATTCCAGCGCCGGCGGCAAGCGCGGCCTACCAAGCCGCCGCCATCATGCACCACACGGCGCCGCCGTTGGCAGCGCCGCCGCCAACCGTCCACACCGACAGCGTACTGAGCGAAATCCATTCGATGCGCGGCATGATCGAAGAGCAGTTGGCCGGACTGGTATGGAGCGAGAAGCAAAAACGCGATCCGGTTCGAGGTCACTTGTTGCGGACCTTGCTGGGCGCCGGTTTCAGCGCACGACTGGCGAAAGCCATGCTGGACCATTTGCCGATCGGCGGGAGTTATGCATCCGGCATGGCATGGGTCAAATCCGAGCTGACGCGCAATCTGCCGGTGCTGGAAAACGAGAATGCGCTGATGGACGGCGGTGGCGTTTATGCGTTGACCGGGCCAACCGGCGTCGGCAAGACGACCACCACTGCCAAGCTGGCGGCCCGTTGCGTGATGCACTTCGGACCGGAAAAGCTGGCGCTGCTGACCACCGACAGCTACCGGATCGGTGCCTACGAACAATTGCGCATCTACGGCCAGATTCTGGGCGTGTCGGTGCATGCGGTCAGAGATGCTGCCGACTTGCGGTTGGTGCTGCATGATCTGCGCCATAAGCATATGGTGTTGATCGACACCGTCGGCATGAGCCAGCGCGACCGCACCGTCTCCGAACAGGTGGCGATGCTGTGCGGCGCCGGCCGTCCGGTCAAACGCCTGCTGCTGCTCAATGCTGCCAGCCATGGCGACACGCTCAATGAAGTGGTGCATGCGTATCGCCATAGTGGTACCGGTGCGGCGGGCAACGAACTGGCCGGCTGTATTTTTACCAAGCTGGATGAAGCGACTCACCCTGGCGCGCTGCTGGATACCGTGATTCGCCATCGATTGCCGGTGCATTACATTTCGAGCGGCCAGAAGGTGCCGGAAAACCTGGAGATTGCGGACCGCGCACAACTGGTTGACAGCGTGTTTCAGGCCGGCAGCCGCAGTGCGCTGTTTGTGCCCGGTGAGGCCGATCTGGACGAACGGCCGGCGCCCTTGACCGGCGATGCCGAAGCCGCTGCGGCGCAGGCAGCTGCGACGGCCGAGCGGTTGCAAACGCAATGCCAGCTATTGATTCGGGCCTTGGCCTACGATGCGCAGGAGTTGAGCGCTAATGCGATGGCGATGACCGCAGGCCATATCGGCTTTGACGGCACTCGGACGCTATGGCGGAATCTGAACGATGACGCGGTCAGCCAGAAATCGATCGCGCAGACGCTGCTCTCGCAGGCGCGCGCCGAAGTCCATGCCGGTTGTACCGATTATGTGCTGGCGCTGACCGTTAATATTGATTTGAGCGCGGATGATAGCGGGGACATGTACGCGCTGCATGGCAGTCTGTTGCTGTCGGATCGCAGCGGCATGCCATTGGCTGCGCCTAACCAATTATTGACTACCGCAGCAGCGGCAGTCGACATCGGAGTTGCCCGCAAGCCATCGATGCCGGCGATGCGACAAATTGACTGGTTGCGGCGACAGGATTTCGGCAAACCGGTGCTGCATTGGATGGAATGCATGCCAACTCCCGGATTGATCCGGAATTGGCAAAACGACGGTATCCAATGGGCGGCACGCGGCCGCGCAGGCACAAGCGTGGTAGCAGGCGAGGGGGATACCCGCTGCACGCTGGCGAAGCTGGCTGAAAAGCTCAGTTTCAGCACAGCGCAAGCTGTGATGTACAAGGGGAAAAAGGGACTACAATCAATAGCAGAAGCGCCGGTTACGTTATGCATAAGCGCGAAAAGTGCCGCCGATGCGGTCAACGAGCCTGCTGTCGTGGTGCGCTGCATTGTGATGCGTATCGTTGATCAGCACAAAGGTAAAGTTCTGGCCCAATGGTATTTGCTCAGTAACATCGGGAAGCAGGTTGCGCCACAGCAGATCGCCCAGTGGTCGTGCTGGCGATCAGAGGTGGAGCCGTATGCCAAATTATTGAAGCAAGGCGTGATTCAACTCGGCGGCTGCGGCCAGCCGGGCGATACCGATATGCTCAAGCGGCTACTGATCGCCGGTCAAGCCGGCACCACCGTATGGCGACTGCAGCATGCGCAGGGCAACTGGGCCGAAGCGGCGCGCAAATTATTGACGCAACTGGCCGGTCGGCAGGATCGCCCTGGAAAGCCTGTGGCGGGAACGGTCCTGTTTGAAGGCTTAGGCAAGCTCTACATGCTGTTGGATGCGCTGGATGGCGATAATGGGGCGATCGCATCACAAGCGACCGGCATGGCGACGGTACAGGGTTGAGGAGGCTGGATTGAGCAAGGTAGTCAGCGATCAGGCAGATGGCTTACGGCGTTTGATGGCGCGCAGGCCGGCGCGGCTTGTTGCGGTAGTCGGCAGCAGTCCGGCAATAGGCGCCTCCAGCGTCGCGATGAATCTGGCGGCGGCACTGGCGCAACAGGGCAAGGATGTACTTCTGCTGGATGAGCAGTCCGGGCTGCGTTCCGTCAGCGCAATCTGGAAGATCGCTGCGGCCGGTACATGGGAAGATGTCGTGGCGCAGCGCCTGCAACTGGACGACGCGGCAGGGCTTGCTGCTTGCGGCGTTCGGGTGTTGCCTGCCGCGGGCACGGCAGCGGGAGACCTGCATGCGCTGTTTCAAGGGCAGGTGGCATTGGTCGATGCTGCACTTGACCGCGATGGTGCCTTATCGCCACTGGCGAGTCAGGCTGACGATATATTGGTGGTGCTGCGGCCTCATGCAGCATCGATTACAGCCGCCTATGCCTGCCTGAAGCGGCTGCATTATGCGCATGCATTGCAGCAGTCACGAATCCTGATCAACAGTGCCGGCAGTGCACAAGAAGCGCAACGGGTATTGGCCAATCTGGCCGGCGCCGCCAGCCGTTATCTGGCTCTGGCACTGGCGCCCGCCGGGTGCGTGATGAACGACCCGCGCTTGCCGCATGCGCAGCAATTGAACCTGAGCGTGGTGGAAGCGTTCCAGACCAGTCCGGCGGCGATTGATTTTCGCCGAATTGCGGACGAATTGCTGCAATGGCCGTGGCGCGCGCAAGCAGGCCAAACATCTGCGCCAGTTCTAACCACTGGCAAGCGCCAACCCGATCAACTTTTGGCGCCAAATTGATGCGGCTACCGAGGTTTGACCGCCCTGGTCAATAAAGAGGGGAGAGGAATTCGCAATGTATACCGCGCAAGGGAAAATTGACAAATCCGACACGCTGGTGCAATACGCACCACTGGTACGGCGTCTGGCCTTGCAACTGACCGCCAAACTGCCGGCAAGCGTCGAACTGGACGACATGATTCAGGCCGGCATGCTGGGCCTGCTCGATGCCGCCAACCGCTTTCAGGAAAACCAGGGGGCGCAATTTGAAACCTACGCCAGCCAACGTATCCGCGGTGCGATGTTGGATGAATTGCGCGCCAACGATTGGTTATCGCGCGGCTTGCGGCAGTCCTCGCGCAGCGTTGCGGCAGCGGTGCAGTCGCTCGAACAGAAACTGGGGCGCTTGCCAATAGAGAGTGAAATCGCGCAAGAACTGAAAGTGTCTCTGGAAGAGTACCAGCATCTGCTACAAGAAATTCACGGTTGCCAACTGATATATTACGAAGACTTCGAGAATGGCGGCAATGAAAGCACTTTTCTCGACCAGCAATACCACGGTGATCATGACAACCGGAAGGACCCGCTGAAAATGCTGCTCGAAAGCGGTTTGCGGCATACGCTGGTGGAGGCGATTGAAGCGTTGCCGGAGCGTGAACGCCTGGTACTCAGCTTGTACTATGAGCAGGAATTGAATTTGCGGGAAATCGGCGCGGTGCTGGAAGTGAGCGAGTCGCGCGTCTGCCAGTTGCACAGTCAGGCTGTCACTCGGTTGCGAGCACGCATGCACCAGACTGTCGGAAGCGAGTCAGTCTGAGGCTTCGTCTCTTTGTCGGTCCCTTTTCAAGAGCGGGCATCAAATGGTCATATGCCAACTGCCGGCTTCGCTTTCATACTGACCTAACGCGGTTTTTGTATCAGTGGAAGGATAGTGGAGCGTAGCGAAACCCATCAGCGCCATGGCCACCATAGATGATGGGTTTCGCTACGCCTTACCTCGGCGGCCCCGCCTCCTACGAAGCGCCCTAAAAAAAGGGGCTTACGATCGCTCGTAAGCCCTTGTATTCATCGGCCCCTCGTCACACCCTCAAACCAGACACGGATCTGCGAGCCATCAGCCGGCGGATGCCGGTCCGAAAACCTATGTTTTTATCCCGCAGCAATACTATTTACATTACCAAGTTCGGCTTTATGCTTGCCATCCGGTCCATATAAAGATTGGGCACTGGCGCGCAGGAAATTGATCGACTGCCGGGTGTAGTCCAGATGGGTATGAATCAGCACACCGTTGCGATTATTGCGGCTACGCGCTTGCGCGGCACACTCCAATAATTGTTGCCAGGCTTGCTGCAAGCTTTCGCCGCCAGCCGCTGCAGCGGCATCGGCACCACTACGATCGACCGGAAAACCGAGGGCTGCCAATTGCCGCTCACGCTCATCGTCGAGCTTGGCGATGCGATCGGCCAGTTGCTCCTTGCGCTCGGTAAGCGCGGGCATGCTGGCGAAGTCGCCTTTGATCAGCGCCTCCGCTTCGTGGTCCAGTAATTCAAGAAATGCGTCCACCGCGGAGCGTTCCTTGGTCAGGTGAGCCAGCAGAGTACTCATGAGGTCTGTTGCCCCAGCAAATCGCGCACGCTGTCAATCAAGCCATCGGCAATTTTGCCGGTATTGATCTGGTAGCTGCCGGCACTGATTGCCTGGCGGATTTCGGCGACGCGGGCGGCATCGAAATCACCGTTGCCGGGCTGCATCAACTGGCTCTGTAATTGACGTATCTGCGCCGTGGTCGAGGTCAGATTGCCGGGCAACGATGCCGTATCGGCGATGACATCCACAGCCGTCGCATGGGTCGCGCCATCCTTGGACGGCGCCACGGTGGTTGCGGATACCCTGTTTCGCGGGTTAACGGTTTGATCGATTTTCAAGATATTTCCCCAGAGAGTACCCATTGTAACGGCAGTTTGCGATCAAACTTTAGGTATTTATCCGAAAAACCAGCCTGTCATAAGATGCTATCTTGGCAATTCCACTGCGCCGTCTCCGCGAACGATGCCGCTGACCATTTGGCCGCTCGGCATTTTCACCTGCACGGCAGATCCGACTGCCGCATTGGTCATGGCCTTGCCTTCGGTGCTGGCAACGAATCCCGGTCCTTGTGCCATCACCTTTACGTTTTGTCCCTGTTGTACCACGATTGCGCCGCGCAACAACTCCAACCGCAGTGGCGCCCCCGAAGCAATGTGGTTGACGGCAACCACGCCGCTAAGTTGCATTGGATTGGTAATAACGCTGCGCGGCAATGTTGTAAGGTCGCTTTCACGTACCGCAAAATCGGTTGGGCTCAGCGTTTCGCCGGCGTTGATCGAGCGGGTCGCCACGTAATAATTTCCCACCACAGCGACGTAAGCGGGAACGTAACGTGTCCATGGTTGCGCCGCATTGCAGCGAACGCCGATCGACACACGCCCCCACAGGCGGGTGCCGTTCGGTATAAACGGTTCAAGTGCCTCGCAGGAGGGAAGCGTACCCGACATCGGCGTATCGATGGTAATGCTGACCTTGCCAGGCAGACCGGCGGTCTGATTCAGCAAAAAGCGTTCGATCACCGGCTGTGCGCTGCCGGATAGCGGTACCGGCAGCGGCCTTGCGTTGCTGCCGGAGATTGTCATGGTGGTCAAAACGAGCAGCGTTCCCAGTTGTGCCAACCCAGCGTGTCTTAGACAGAATCGTTGTACAGGCATCTTCATGGATTCGTTATCTTGAAAAAGCATCGGCGGAGCCGAACAAAATTGTGCGCAGAATATGCGCACCTGTTGCATATAGCGGATTCTAGAGAATTGGGCGCTTTAGCCAACAGTGGAACTGCGTCACAATTCGCAGGCTATTTAAGCGATTGTGCTGCTGTGCATAGCGGTAGTGTCTCAACGGTTGATCAATAAATCAACTTTTGCCGATTTAAATATAAGCCCCTTGATTTGGTGGGCAGTCCGTTTTCTGTTTGCCGCAAGGAGCGAATTGCCCACAAAATCCCCACCTGTTCATGCGATTGCCTGTTGTAACCCCGCCTATAATCGTTCTCACCGGAAATTCCCGGGCAACCCGGCCGGTCATATCACAGGGTAGGTCGAACATGATTGATAAACTGGATGCAGCACTCCGCTTCCATCAGGAAGCGCTCAATCTGCGGGGGCGGCGGCAAGAAGTCTTGTCGGCGAATATTGCCCATGCCGATACTCCGAATTACAAGGCACGCGACTTCGATTTTAGCAGCACGCTGACGGATGCGGTTGAGCGCGGTCGGCAAGCGCAATTCCAATCCCAATCGGTCAGCTTGTCGCTTACCTCGTCGCGACATCTGCCGGGCGAAGCGGTGGCAACCCAAACTCGCGATGCCGAACTCCTGTATCGCATACCGACACAATCCAGCATCGATGGCAATACCGTTGAAATGGATGTCGAGCGGGTCAATTTTGCCGACAATGCGGTGCGCTATGAATCCAATCTGACCGTTCTCACCGCGCAAATCAAATCGATGTTGTCGGCAATACAACAATAACGAATCCGAGGCCAGCCTATGCCGTCTCCCAATGTTTCCCTGAATATTTTTGACGTCGCCGGTTCCGCCATGAGTGCGCAATCGCAGCGCATGAACGTTACTGCCAGCAACCTGGCCAATGCCGACAGCGTCACCGGCCCCGACGGCCAGCCGTACCGTGCGCGTCAAGTGGTGTTTGCGATGGCGCCGTCGGATTCGCAATCGATCGGCGGCGTGCGGGTGAAGGGTGTGGTGGAAGACCAGTCGCCGATGCGCATGGTGTACGACCCTAAGAATCCGCTGGCCGACGCCGGCGGTTACGTCACCATGCCGAACGTCAATGTAGTCGAAGAAATGGTCAACATGATTTCGGCTTCGCGTTCCTATCAAGCCAACGTCGAAGTGCTGAATACGGCCAAGACCATGATGCTGAAAACCCTTACGGTTGGCCAATAATACGAACATCGCGTCTGATTAACGGTCGGCGTCTCATTTCAGGAGAAACAAATTATGGCAGTCAGTGCAACTTCCTCGCTTGGCGATACCTCCGCCTTGGCCGCGGCGGCGGCGGGAACGAATGCAGCTTCCGGTGCCGGCAGCGAACAGCGTTTTCTCAAGCTGCTGGTCACGCAACTGAACAACCAGGATCCGCTAAATCCGCTCGACAATGCCGAGTTAACCTCGCAATTGGCGCAGATGAGCACGGTGAGCGGTGTCGAAAAGATGAACACCACATTGCAGTCGCTGGTCGATCAAAGTGGGTCCAGCCAAGTGTTGCAGGCAGCATCGCTGATCGGCCACACGGTGCTCGCACCAAGCAATACGCTGGCGTTGGGTAGCGACGGGGCAACGCCATTCGGCATTGATATGCAGGGCTCGGCCAAGTCGGTCAAGGTGACGATTGCCGATGCTGCCGGCAATGACGTGCGCACATACGATTTGGGCGAGTTGCCGATGGGCGCTAAAAACATGTCGTGGGATGGTAAGAACGACAACGGTGAGCAGATGGCGCAGGGGGCTTACAAAGTCAGCGTGGTCGCGATGGATGGCGACCAACGGGTATCCGCGAATACGCTGGGCTTTGCCCAAGTCGTCAGCGTGGCGCAGAACAGTACGGGTATCTTGCTTGATTTGGGCAAGGCTGGCAGCACTAGTTTGAATAATGTCAAAGTGATTCAGTGAGTTCAAGCTTCACTGGTTCGGGATCGTGCATACGCTCTGATCGTTTCGATCAAAGTTAAACTAAAAGGGGAACAAAATGGGTTTTTCTCAGGGAGTAAGCGGACTGAATGCCTCTGCCGGCAACCTCGATGTGATCGGCAACAATATTGCCAACTCGGGCACCACCGGTTTCAAAGCCGGTACCATGCTGTTTGCCGATGTCTATGCCGGTTCGCGGGTCGGACTCGGCACCCAGGTGGCGGGCGTTTCACAGAATTTCACGCAAGGGGCAGTGCAGACCAGCACCCGGGCGCTGGATGTGGCCATTACCAACGGCGACGGGTTTTTCCGACTGTCCAGCCCCAGCGGTGAAATATCCTACTCGCGCAATGGGCAGTTCAATATGGACAAGAACGGTTTCATCGTCAATGCGGCCGGTTTGCAGGTGACAGGTTTTCAGGTAGGCGCCAATGGAACCCTTGCCGGCGGCAGTCCGACCGCATTGCAAGTGCCAACCACCGCCATGTCGCCGAATCCGACCGCCGCAATCACTGCACAGTTCAATATCGATTCGCGCAGCGCGATCATCCCGGCCGCGACAGCATTCGATGCCAATGATTCGACCACCTACAATTACTCGAATGCAGTCACGATCTACGACTCGCTGGGCAACTCCCATGAATTAGCGACATTCTTCCGCAAGACGGCTGCCAATACCTGGGATACCTACGCTACTGCGGACGGCTATCCGCTTGATGCGAATGGGGCAATGATTGCAGCGACAGCACCACCTTTGGCTCCCCCAGTGGTTGCCAACAGTACGGCACTCGACACAGGTACGCTCAGCTTCACCACCAACGGCATCTTGACCTTCGTTGCTGGTCCAAACGCTCTTCCTGTAACCGAACAGATATCATTTGCCGGTCTCGATTTCGCCAACGGCTCCAGCGCATTGAATTTCACTGTCGATGTCGCCAGCACCACCCAGTTCGGCAATCTCAATGAGGTGAAGAAACTGACCCAGGACGGCTTTACCTCGGGCACATTAACCTCCTTCGCAATCGAGCAGGACGGTACTGTGACGGGCAAGTATTCCAACGAGCAGACCAATACTTTGGGACAGGTTGTGCTTTCCTCGTTCGTCAATCCGAACGGCTTGAAGCCCATGGGCGACAACGTCTGGGGCGAAACTGCGGCGTCCGGGCAGCCCTTGACCGGCACCCCAGGCAGCGGCACCAAGCTCGGGGCATTAACCTCCGGCGCACTGGAAGCATCCAATGTCGATCTGACGGCCGAGCTGGTCAATCTGATCATCGCGCAACGTACCTATCAGGCCAATGCGCAGACCGTCAAGACCCAGGATCAAGTGCTGCAAACCTTGGTGAACATGCGTTGATGATGGCGCTTTCGAGTGACATGGTCGTGCGGACAATGACGGGTAGCGGGGAGAACCTATGGATCGGATGATCTACATCGCCATGAGCGGCGCCAAGCAGACGATGGAGCAGCAGGCGTCGGTGTCGAGCAACATGGCGAACGTATCGACGCCCGGTTTCCGTGCCCAGCTCAACAACTTCCGTGCGGTACCGGTGGTGGGCGACGAAGCGCCGACGCGCGCCTTTGTGGTGGCGTCGACGCCGGGCGCCGACATGCGCAGCGGCCCGATCATGGAAACCGGTCGTACGCTGGATGTCGCGGTGCGCGGCGACGGCTGGCTGGTAGTGCAGATGCCGGACGGCAGCGAGGCTTATACCAGAACCGGCAATCTGCAGGTCGGCGCCGAGGGGCAGTTACTGACCATGGATATGCGGCCGGTGGTGGGTGAGGCTGGCCCTCTGGTGGTGCCGCCTGGATCGGCACTGGCGATTGCCAAGAATGGTCTGATTAGTGCGCTGGGGGCAGGTGATCCGGCTGTTGGCGCCGCTGAAGTTGGCCGCTTGAAGCTGGTCAACCCGGCTAACGTCGACCTGGTGCGCGGCGATGATGGCATGTTCCGCATGCGCACTGGCGCAGAAGCGCCGGACGCCGATCCCAATGTGACGCTGCTGACGGGCGTGCTGGAAGGCAGTAATGTCAATCCGGTCGAGGCAATGGTCGACATGATTGCCAATGCGCGCCGCTTTGAAATGCAGATGAAGGCGGTGCAGACTGCTGACGGTAATGAGCAGTCAGCAAACAAGTTGCTGGGGACCAGTTGAGGCAGTGGTAACCATTGCAGTGCTGATAGATCACCCAGATAAAGCAGTCGGATAAAGAGGTAGGGCGCATCACGATGCGTCCTGCAAATGCATCTCGACCAGTTTTGAACACGGCCACGGCCCCCTTGCAGGAGTTTTTACATGATACGTTCTCTTTCGATTGCCAAAACCGGCCTCGACGCGCAGCAGATGCACCTCGACGTCATTTCCAATAACCTGGCCAACGTCGGCACCACGGGCTTCAAGCGCAGCCGCGCCGTGTTCGAGGATTTGCTGTATCAGAATATGCGGCAGGTCGGCGGCCAGAGTTCCGACCAGACCCGTTTGCCGTCCGGCCTGCAACTTGGTACTGGTGTGCGGATCGTCGCCACCGAACGGATTCACACGCAAGGCAATCCGACCAAGACCGATAATTCCAAGGATGTCGCCATTAACGGCAACGGCTTTTTTCAAGTCTTGATGCCGGATGGTACGACGGCCTACACCCGGGATGGTTCGTTTCAGTCCGATCAGAACGGCCAACTGGTGACCTCCAGCGGTTTTCCGGTGCAGCCGTCGATCACGCTGCCGCAAAATGCCACCAGCCTGACGATAGGTCGCGATGGTATCGTCTCGGTCACACAGGCAGGCAGTACTGCCAGCGTCCAGGTCGGCCAATTGCAACTGGCGACT
>CAMLDH010000079.1 GCA_946478765.1 uncultured Oxalobacteraceae bacterium
TGGATTCCCGCCTGCGCGGGAATGACGGGGGAAAGGTTTGTCGATAGCGCTCGGGCTCCATCCCGCCTTCGAACATGTCAAAAGAATTCTGAACACTTGCTTAGCTCGCTTGATTCGCTGAGCGACATGTGCACGATCTTTTTATGGCATGTGGAGATAGGATGATGACGGGGCTGCAACAGCATGCTGCTCCACCAGCCTGAGACTTGGGTACCATGCTGACCAGCCGAGGTGCTCGATCCAACGCCATTCTGGTGCAGCCGGCTTAATCACTATGCCATGTTGACCCAGGGCTCCAGTTACATGTGCCACCGATGTATCGACAGTTATCACTTCGTCGAGCGCGCGAATCAGACAGGCCGTATCGTAGAAGTCATTTTCCTCCATCAGCGGAGCAAAGAATCGGGAATGCAGGTCGTCAGGTAAATCGTGAACATCTTGCGCATGTGGACCCATCTGCAGAGAGATAAATGTTCCGGTCCTATTGCGAAGCAAGGGCTCCATCGTGAAGAGGGCGGGAGCGGCGTCACGCTCGGCCGCTTCATTCAGAGTATCAAGATTCCAGACTTCGGCCATGCGTGCGGCCACTACGCTGATGCGCCGCTCGCGCATCAGCCGCTCCGCATGGTATTGGCTGCCGGAGCACAGCGGCAGCGAGCGCCGGATATTGTGATCATGTTCTGGTGAGCCTGCCCAACACAGACCGGTCCATGGCCGCGGCAAGTTTGCGAGGCGCTCCCGCCACACGGTTACGTCTGCGCTGTCAACCTGTAGATACGGCGTTGCTGGAATGGTCTGCAGAGTCGTATTGAACACATAGGGCAGACTGGCGAGCGGACAGTAAAGATCGAACGGAGGGAGTTGCTCCGGTTCGATAATAACCTCAAGCTGTTCGATTCGTCGCAACAGTCGTGCCAAAGAGGCTCGATTGGCATCGAGACGAAGCGTTACCTGTGCACCTTGTTCAACGAGTAGTGGCAGATAACGAGCGAATTGCAGCACGTCCCCAAAACCTTGTTCGCCCACAATCAGAAGCCGTCGTCCCTCAAGCGGGCCACCTGCCCAGCGTGGTTGGGAGCAGGCGATACGTGACGATTTGATAGGTTCAATGTCCCAGCGCCACTCTTGAGCTTCCCAGCCGGGCAGGTAGTTTCCTGTTTTGAGTTGTAACAGACCACGCGCGAAGCGCAGAGCCGAATTGAGTGGGTCTGATTTGATTAGAAAAGCGTAGTGTGTGTCGAGATCGTCCGAATCGCTGCCGAGAGCTGTCAAGGCTTGCACCAACAAGTAATGCGCCGCAGGCCAATCCGGTCGGTCTGCAATCAATCGACGTGCATACACTTCGGCCTGGGCGGGACAGCATAGTTTTGCGCAGAGCAGGCCGATGTTATATAGAGTGTCAAGATAGGGGTGGATGCAGCAGGCAGTAGCCAGGCTTTCCAATGCGTCCAACTGGCGGTTCAAATCGACGAGGACCATAGCGCGGCAGCTGTGCAAAACAGGGTTTCCGGGTTGTACAGAGATGGCGACGTCGATTAGCGGCAGGGCATCATCGGCGAGCTGTCTGCCTTGGTGAAGCAGTAAGGCGAGCCGGTAAAGCGCTTCCACGTTGTAGGGTTCACACTCAAGCACCAGACGATAGCATTGCTCGGCTTGCATCAGCTCGCCGGATACTGCATGCCGACGCGCGGTTTGCAACGTAGCTGCAGTTAGTGTTTTTAGTGGGGCGTACAACGGTACGACTGATTCGGCCTGCATGCTTTAATCCTTATTTGGCGGTATTTTTCATATGGAGATAGGCCTTGGTGCTGGGGCAGGGCCGGATTGCTCCCCTTAACTGCAGTTTTAAAGCGCCATGTTGGAGCGACTCCACGATCGTTTTTTTTAATGGTCCTACATTGGATGGTCATAGGCATCTGTGTAGTTCCATGGTTTCTGTTATTGCCGCTCGCCTTGTGATCGGTCAGAGCGGGAACTTTGCCGATTGCTAGGATACTAGCGCAGGGAATGACTGATACAGTCTGCCGGAAAGGATAGCCTTGATGAAAAATGTTTGCCGATCTCTCGCGATTTTCTTCGTCGTATCTGCTGTGCTGAGAACCGGCCTAGCCCAAGTGAATGCCGAGAAAACCGAAGCAGGGAATATGTACACCGCCGGCGCCGACGTCAGAGTCGCGGTGCCGGTAACCGGCGATTTGCTTGCTGCTGGCGGACGGGTCAGCGTGGATCAGGAGGTGGGTGCGGACGCGGCAATTGCGGGCGGATCGATCGAATTACGCGCGCCCGTCAGGCAGGATGTCCGTGCTGCGGGCGGCACGGTGAATATCGAAAGCGACATCGGCGGCGAACTGGTCGCCGCGGGCGGTACGCTCAGATTAACGAACAAGGCAAGCATCGCCCACGCTGCATTGCTGACCGGCGGACAAGTCATTGTCGATGGAAGAATCGGCAAAGGCGCCAGGATTTATGCCGGCACGATCACGCTCTCCGGCCAGATCGACGGCAATACGCGCTTGTATGGAAGAGAAATAAAGTTGCTTCCCGGCGCAAAGATCATCGGCGATCTGTCGTATGCCAGCCCGAATCCATTATCACAAGATCAGGCGGGACAAGTCACCGGAAGCATAAAACACGGGAAAAAACGCCGGAAGGATGGCAATCGCAAGCGGCTGGCAAACGCAGCTTTCTCTGGTTTCATCCGATATTCATCCTGAGCATGCTGTTGGCAGGCGCGCTGCTTTATCTGCTTTTTCCCAATGCGGTCCGCGGCGCGGAAGCGGTCATCAATGCGCATCCGGGGAAAAGTTTCCTCATTGGCCTTGCGTTACTGTTCACGATTCCGCCGGCCGCGATTCTGCTGATGATTACCATCATCGGCATTCCGGTAGGATTCATTTTGCTGCTGCTTTATCCGTTGTGCTGGTTGCTTGGCTATCTGGCCGCCGCGTTTTTTATCGGTGGGAAAATCTCGAACGCGCTGAAACAGCCGGTAACGCTTTCAGTGGGACGCTGGGTGCTGTTTTTATTGCTCGCGCTGGTCATACTAGCCATCCTGAGCATGTTGCCGTTTATCGGTGGACTCATTGTCCTTTGCGCCCTGATGACCGGGTTAGGCGCGTGGGCAATCTGGATGTATACGCGGCATCGACAGGTCCGTCCGCAACCGGCTCCATGACTGCGGCAACAGGACGGCAGCGCCATCGAACTCTCCCGCGCGCAATGCGGCCAATGCGCAGTTCGCGTCTTCCAGCGGGAAGGGCGCAGACTTGACATGAATATCGATGGCGTTGGCCAGCGTAAAAAAAGCTTCTCCATCGGCGCGCGTCAAATTGGCAACCGAGCGCACGGCCCGTTCGCCCCATAGCAGCGAATACGGAAAACGCGGGATGTCACTCATGTGAATGCCGGCGCACACCACGGTCTCGCCTTTGCGGGTCGCGGCCAGCGCCAACGGGACTATCAACTTTTACGCCAGTAATCCGCTTGCACATAGGCGCGTCGCAAAAAATCGACCAATGCGCGGATGCGCAACGGTAAATGCCGCCGCTGTGCGAACACTGCATAAATATCGTTACCCGGCGCGGCAAATTCATCCAGTACCGTCACCAGCGTGCCGGCCTCGATCTCGCTGCCGACTTCCCACATCGAGCGCCATGCCAAGCCCTTTCCGCTGAGCGCCCAGTCATGCAGCACTGCACCGTCATTGCACACCATATTGCCGGATACTTTCAGCGTGACATTCTTGCCATTCTGGCGAAACGTCCAGCCGCGCTGACTGCCTTCGCTGCTCATGGCGAGGCAATTGTGCTTGGCCAGGTCGTCCAGCGAGGCCGGCATGCCATGTCGTTTTACATAGGTTGGCGATGCCACCACGACCCGCTTGTTGTCAGCCAGTTTTACGCCAATCAAACTGGAATCCGACAATGCCGCGATGCGGATCGCAACGTCGATACCTTCGCCGATCAGATCCACGACACGGTCATTCAGGTTCAAGGTCAGCGTCACATCTTGATGCTCGGCCAGGAAAGACGGCATCAGGGGCGCCACATGCTGGCGGCCAAATCCGGCCGGCGCGGAGATCGCCAGATGTCCGGTGGCCCGCGCGCTGCGATCGGACACCGACGCTTCCGCATCCTGCAGTTCAGCCAAGATCCGTTGGCAGTCTTCCAGAAACGAAGCGCCTTCATTGGTCAGCGCGATCTTACGCGTGGTGCGTTGCAAGAGTTTGACGCCGAGGCGTTCTTCCAGCGCGTCGAGGCGGCGCCCGATCATTGCCGGTGCAATGCCTTCGGCGCGTGCGGCCGCCGACAAGCTACCCTTGGCAGCGACGTCGACAAAGGTGGAAATCTGCTTGAATTGATCCATGGCGGCGAGATTAACTATTTTGCGGGTATTTTTTAACGATTGTGGTGCCACTTGTGACTAAAACGCAATAATAAAGTGATCAATCATGTTGTTTATGCGTATTCATAGTGAATATACTGCGATCCATATGAGGTGCAGTCCCAGTACGGGAAACAAACGACACAATGACCATTCAAGCTATCGCCTTCGACGCCTACGGGACGCTATTCGACGTGTATTCGATCGGCACGCTCGCTGAAAGGCTGTTTCCCGGCAAGGGTACGGCACTGGTTGAATTGTGGCGCGACAAGCAGATCGAATATACGCGCTTGCGTACGATGTGCTCGATGTACAAACCGTTCTGGGAAGTCACGCAAGATGCGCTCGTGTTTTCATGCAAGAAGCTCACGCTGGAACTGACGCTCGATGCGCAAAACAAGCTGATGGGGCAATACGCGAAACTGCAGGCATTTCCGGAAAATCTCGGCGTGCTGCAGCAATTGCAGGCAATGGGATTGAAGCTCGCGATCCTGTCCAACGGCAATCCGCAAATGCTGGATGCCGTGATTAACGCCGCCGGGATGCAGGGCGTATTCAACCATATCCTGTCGGTCGATGCGGTCAAGAAATTCAAGACGGCGCCGGAAGCGTATCAACTTGCGCCGGACGTGTTCGGATTGTCTGCAAAGAACATCCTGTTCGTGTCCAGCAATTGCTGGGATGCGTGCGGCGCCACCTGGTTCGGTTACACGACATTCTGGGTCAACCGCGCTGCTGCGCCGCTGGAAGAACTGGGCGTCAAGCCGGACAGCACGGGGTCCGACATGACAGCGCTGTTGCAATTCGTGCAGGCGAATCTGGCGGAAGCATCATGACCGCGTGGCAGATGGGGCTCGTGGGTTTGGCCGCCTTTTGCGCAGGCGCGATGAATTCGGTTGCCGGCGGCGGCACCTTCTTTTCCTTTCCGGCGCTGTTGGCGGTTGGCGTGCCACCGGTTGTCGCCAATGCCAGTAATTCGGTTGCGTTATGGCCGGCCAGTTTGTCCAGTGCTTGGGCGTATCGAAAAGAACTGAAGCGTTACAAGCGCTATCTGATTCCAATGGGGATCGTGTCGTTTATCGGCGGTATCGGCGGTGGCCTGCTGTTGCTGTTGATCAGGGATGCGATGTTTTTTCGCATGATTCCATGGCTGCTATTGTTTGCGACCGTGCTGTTTGCATTTTCTGGCCGGATTTCCATACTGCTGCGTGGCGATAATGCGGGTAAGCCAAACAATAGCGGCGCTGCGCTTGTCGGACAGGCTGTCGTATCGGTGTATGGCGGCTTCTTCGGCGCCGGCATGGGCATTCTGATGCTCGCCAGCCTGGCGATGAGCGGACACAACGATGTGCACGAAATTAATGCAATTAAAAATCTGCTGTCCGCGATTATTTATAGCGTGACGGCATTGACCTTCGTGATCGCTGGCGCCGTCAGCTGGCCTTGCACGGTGATCATGCTTGCCACCGCAACCCTCGGTGGCTACTGGGGCGCGACCGTCGCGCGCAAAATTCCTGCGCCATGGTTGCGTCGATTCATCATCGCGGTCGGCGTTGTGCTGTCCGTTTTTTATTTCTACAAAACGTTTTAACCGATTCACTTTTTTCAGGAGAAAAATCATGGCACTTCAATTACCCGCCGGTATGGAAATCAAAGCCGAGATCAAACCCGGCTACGATCAGGTTCTCACGCTCGAAGCGCTGACGCTGGTTGCCAAGCTCGCGCGCGCTTTCGAACCGCGCCGTCAGCAATTGCTGGCCGCGCGCGTAGAGCGTGCGAAACGCATGGATGCGGGCGAACGTCCCGACTTCCTGGCGGAGACCAAGCACATCCGCGAAGGCGACTGGAAAATCGCGCCGATTCCGCAAGCGCTCGAATGCCGTCGCGTCGAAATCACCGGCCCGGTCGAGCGCAAGATGGTCATCAACGCGCTCAACTCCGGCGCCGACAGTTACATGACCGACTTCGAGGATTCCAATACGCCGAACTGGGATAACCAGATCACCGGCCAGCTCAACATGGTCGAAGCCGTGCGCAAGACCATTTCGATGGAGCAGAACGGCAAGCACTACAAACTGAACGACAAGACTGCCACGCTGCTCGTGCGTCCGCGCGGCTGGCACCTGGATGAAAAGCACGTGCTGGTCGACGGCAAGCGCATCTCTGGCGGCATCTTCGATTTTGCGCTGTTCATGGTGCATAACGCGAAAGAGCAACTGGCTCGTGGCGCCGGTCCGTACTTCTATCTGCCGAAGATGGAATCGCATCTCGAAGCGCGCCTGTGGAACGACATCTTCGTAATGACGCAAAATGAACTCGGCCTGCCGCAAGGCACGATCAAGGCGACCGTGCTGATCGAAACCATCGTTGCTGCATTCGAGATGGATGAAATCCTGTACGAACTGCGCGAGCACAGTGCCGGTTTGAATGCCGGCCGTTGGGATTACATTTTCTCCTGCATCAAGAAATTCAAGCTCGACAAGAATTTCTGCCTGGCCGATCGCGCCAAGGTCACGATGACCGCGCCGTTCATGCGTTCATATGCATTGCTGTTGCTGAAGACTTGCCACAAGCGTAATGCACCGGCGATCGGCGGCATGGCGGCACTGATCCCAATCAAAAACGATCCGGAAAAGAATGACATCGCCATGGGCGGCGTGCGCAATGACAAGGCACGCGATGCGACCGACGGCTACGACGGCGGCTGGGTGGCGCATCCGGGCCTGGTGGATCTGGCGATGACCGAGTTCAAGAAAGTATTGGGCGACAAGCCGAACCAGATCGGCAAGCAGCGTCCGGATGTGAATGTGACCGCAGCGGATCTGCTTAACTTCCAGCCGGAAACGCCGATCACCGAAGCCGGCTTGCGTTACAACATCAACGTCGGCATCCATTATCTAGGGGCATGGCTGGCCGGCAATGGCTGCGTGCCGATCCACAACCTGATGGAAGATGCGGCCACTGCAGAAATCAGCCGCTCGCAAGTCTGGCAGTGGATTCGTTCGACCAAAGGCGTGCTGGAAGACGGCCGCAAGGTCACTGCCGACATGGTGCGCGCAATGATTCCGGAGGAACTAGCGAAAGTGAAAGAGGTGGTTGGTAGTGGCGCGACGTATGACCGTGCTGCACAAATTTTCGAGCAGATGTCGACCTCTTCCGACTTTGCCGAATTCCTCACCTTGCCTTTGTACGAGGAAATCTAAGCAGGTTTGTCCGTCACTGGGTCGTGTTATTTGCGACCCAGTCGTTTGCAACAGAGCATTGCGGCGAGGAATCTCAGCCAGCGGCATCATTCACTGCTGGTTGAGATTTTTTCGTTTTGGCTGAAGCATATTTAATGTGAACATAGGCATGTCTCCCCTGTCCAATAAACAGGCTTTTGAAGGAGATGCATATGCAAAAACTCTGGATAGTCGCGGCAGACAGCAGCCGCGCCCGAATTTTCGAAGTCTCGCCACCGGACCGGCACTTTCAAGAGATTGAAGATCTTGCCAACCCGCCCGGACGCGGAACGAATCGCGATATTCGCAGCGACGGCTATGGCCGGTTTTACGGGAAGGGCGAGCGGGATCAGGGGCATACCGCATCACCGCCAGTCGATGCAGTCACGCATGAAACCGAACTGTTCTCGAAAGATGTGGGTGAATATCTCGATAAAGCGCGGACGGAACACCGCTATGACAAGTTATATCTGATTGCGTCGCCCAAATTTCTCGGGCTGATCCGGCAGAATCTCAGCAAGGAGGCGCAAAAACTGGTCGAAAAGGAATTGGCAAAAGATGTTTCCTGGTTCGACGCTAAAGAGATTGAGGCCTATTTTCACAATACGAAGCATTGATTGATTTTTCAGATGGCTTGTCGTTATAGCGGCTGGACGTACGCTCTGACGCCCGCAGCAGCATTTCCACCGCCATCGCGGTCAGGGTCAAGCCCATCAGGCATCGGTAAGGCTGAAAGGAGATTGACGAAATGGGTAAGGGCGATAAGCGCAGTCGACGCGGCAAGATAGTCAACGGCAGCTATGGCGCCAGACGTCCGCACCGGGACGAGAGTGCTTCTGCCAAACCGCGCAGAGCGCCGGTCAAGCGAGTGCGGCCGAAGTAAAGCGGCACAGACGGAGCTTGTATCTGTGCAATGTAAAACAAAAAGGCAACCGGTCGGTTGCCTTTTTCTCGTCGATCCGTCGATTCAATGGAAAATCAAAATGGCCCGACATAATCGCGTTTGCTGAGTTCAATTCCATTGTGGCGCAGGATTGCATAAGCCGTCGTGACATGAAAGTAGAAATTCGGCAACGCGTAATGCAGCAGGTAGGGTTGGCCTTTGAAATGCTTGGTTTCCGGACCGACCTGGATTGTAATATCACGCTCTTCGCTGCCATCGATCTGGGCTGCGCCGAGCGTGTCGATG
This sequence comes from uncultured Oxalobacteraceae bacterium, assembly GCA_946478765.1. The sequence goes on from CAMLDH010000079.1 coordinate 8,794, forward strand.
AATGCGATGGTCTTGGCAATGCGTGCCTGAAGTTCTTCGAAGCTTTGCTCGTTGTCTTCGTATTTAGGCACTTCAACGCCCGCCAATCGTGCGCATGCGCCTTTGGCGAAATCGGCGGCGATCAGGACTTGGCGCCGCATGGTGAACATGTCGGGAAACAGACGTGCCTGCAACAGCGCACTCGGTTCGATTTTTTTCGCGGTGGCGTGCGCTTGCGCCTTGTCGAGAATAGCCGACAGGCTGCCCAGGATATGTTTGAAGACCGGTACCGACGAGGCGTACATGGAAATAGTCATTGTTGGCTCCTGTGAAAATGTGTTCAATGATAGCAATGGTAGCAAGTTCTTGCGGCAGCCCATAATGGAATTCGCGTCGGCTGTGTAAATGCGGCTGGGTCTGGATTGTGCCGGCTGGGCACGATGACCGTCGCAATGCCGCGCAGCGAAATGGGGCAGGGCGTGCCATACCGCATTGCCGATGCTGGTGGCCGAAGAAAGAACAGGCGAGTTTGCTATTCCGGATGCAAACGCTGGCGCAAATTGTAGTCGTGTTGCCAGCGTTTATGTTCTGCATTGCCGGTTGCCTCGTCATGTAGCTCATCAGCGCTTTTTTGGACCTGCGCCATCAGCAATCGGTCGGCTATTCGCGTATCCGGTAACACGGTGCCGTAAAAAGCGACGACATTGCCGAGTTGTATCAGTAGTGTCGGGAAATTTTCCACATCAAAATCGCCGACCACGTCCGCCTGGTCTTCAATATCGATCCAGACGAATTGTTTGTCGGGATGCTCGCTTGCCAACTTGTCAAAGTCCGGGCGATAAGCATTGCAGACATCGCACCATGCTGCGCATAGGCATGCGACGACCCAGCTATCGCCTGACAGCAATGCGGCTAGTTGATCACGATTGTGTTGTTCCAGAATGAGGCTCGACATTCCGCTATTTTACTGTGTTGTGCCGGGGTGCCGCGATCAAGCATGAAAAGCAACATCGTTGAATCAGTTTTAAATTCCACAAGATAAGCCGGTGGACGACACGCCGGTGCGAACGAGCGCGGTAAAATACAGGTATGCCAACGATTCTCTCCATTGAAACTTCGACTGAACTTGCGTCTGCTGCGCTCCTGCGCGGCGATGAAATCATTTCGCGCGAAACTGCGGGCGTGCAGACCCATTCGCAGACAATTCTCCCCATGGTGCAAAGTCTGATCGCGCAAGCGGGGATTTCGCTTGCACAATGCGATGCAATTGCCTTTGGTTCCGGTCCGGGTTCGTTTACCGGGGTGCGGACTGCTTGCGGTATTGCACAGGGGCTGGCATTCGGTCTCGACAAACCGGTGGTGCCGATCGTCACCTTGCAAGCGATGGCATTGGCCTGTCACAAAGCAAGCGGCGCGTCGGATGTATTGGCAGTGCTGGATGCGCGCATGGGGGAGGTGTATTGGGCGCAATACTGTTTTGCCGATGGATGGCATACGATCATCGAACCGACGCTGTCGACCGCGTCCGACGTATTGCCGTTGGGACCGGTTGTCGCGTGCGGGAATGGACTGGCTGCGTATGCCTCGACATTTGATGCGAAACCATTTGCAGGGAATAGGCAGAGCGATGTGATGCCGCATGCGGTACAGGTCGCGCAATTGGCGCGCATGGCGCTGGCGCAGGGGGCGGGTGTCGCAGCCCGGGATGCGCAGCCGCTCTATTTGCGCAACAAGGTTGCATTGACTACCGGCGAACGTCTGGCAAAGGTGGCGACATGAGTTCAGTGCAAAAGGCGACGGCGCCGCAAGCGCTCTCGGCGATGCAGCTTGCAAAAATGCAGGCGGATGACTTGCGCGAAGTGCAGGACATCGAGAACGATGTCTATCCGCACCCCTGGTCTACGGGCAATTTCCTTGATTCACTCCACAACGGCTATGAGACTTGGATCGTGCGGGATAGCACTGATGCGCTGGTTGGTTATTTCCTTGTCATGCTGATGGTCGAGGAAGCCCATTTGCTGAATATCACCGTGCGCCGCGATTGGCAGGGACAAGGCGTGGGGCGCATGCTGCTCGATAAAGTAGTGGCAATCGCGCGCGAAAAAGGCATGACTTCCGTATTACTTGAAGTAAGACCGTCCAACGCACGCGCGCTGGCAATGTATGAGCGTTATGGATTTTCGCAGATCGGGCGGCGCAAGGGCTACTATCCGGCCGCCGACAATACACGCGAAGATGCGATTGTGATGAGGTTGATGGTATGACATCGAATCGCAATACTGTTTTTTTGAAGGAAATGGGTGTTGGCCCATTGTGGACCCGTCGCGACACAGCGCCGGTGATGCCGGGTGAGCCACCGCGAGTCGATGCGCCGGAGATGAAACGTGATATCGATGCAGCCTCTTCTGCGTGGCCGGAACTGCCAACTGATACGCCGTTTGTATCCAGCGTGGTATCGCGTGCCGGCGCCGCGCCGGCAGCATCCGAGATTGCACAGATGGATTGGCATCAGCTGAAAGCAGCGGTGGCCGATTGCACCAAATGCGGTTTATGTCAGAACCGCAAGAAGACGGTATTCGGTGTCGGCGACGAAAAGGCAAAATGGCTGTTCGTGGGTGAGGGGCCGGGCCGCAACGAGGATATGCAAGGCGAACCATTTGTCGGGCCGGCTGGAAAACTTCTGGATAGTATGCTGGCGGCAATGGGGCTGCGACGGGGGGAGAATGCCTATATCGCCAATATCGTCAAATGCCGGCCAACCGGCGCGGATGGCCGTGACCGGCCGCCCATGCCGGAAGAAATTGCGGCATGCATGCCTTATCTGGATCGGCAGATCGCGCTGATTCAGCCCGCGATCATTGTCGCATTGGGCAAGACGGCGGCGTTGTCTCTGCTGAAACTCGATCCTGACACGCCCGTGTCCAAGCTGCGGGGTTCCATCCATCGTTATGCGAGCCTGCCGCTGGTGGTCACCTATCATCCTGCATATTTGCTGCGCTCGCCTGTCGACAAGAGAAAGACGTGGGCGGATTTGTGCCTGGCAATGAATACCTATGCCGGCCATTCCCCCTGATTTGAACGCCTCTTTCCAGTCGCAATTTCACCTTCGCTGGAATCATCTCAACGATGTGCATGTGCGTGCGTTGGCGTGGCTGCTCGACGCACCGGATCTGCTTGATGCCCAAGCACCGCAATGGCGCGGAAAAATAGCGACGCTTGGCCACGATGCAGCGCACGAGGCGGAAGGCTGGCTTGCCGAACTGGATCGCGCACCCAGCGCCTTGCATGCCTATCTTGCCGTTCAGCCGTTCACACGCTTGGGGCGATATGCGGAAAAGCTGATGGCTTTTTATTTCCAGCATCAAGGCATTCTGTTTGCGCATGGAGTGCAGGTACAAGCCGGAAAGACTGATACCGTTGGTGAATTCGATTTCTTGTTACGTCAGGGCGATGGCCTCGTGCACTGGGAATTTGCGACCAAGTTTTACCTGCTTGAGTCGAGTGGCGCCGGACAGGCACCCGATTATTTCGTTGGACCCAACCTGGCCGATACCTTGGGTGCGAAGATGCACAAGATACTGGAGCGGCAGTTGTCGCTGGCGCAGCACCCGGCGGCGCAAAAGCACCTGCCGCAGTCGGTATCGGCGGCGCAAGCCTTGGTCAAAGGCTGGCTTTTCTATCATGACGACGACCCGATGCCGACGCAATCGGCCGGGGTATCGGAAGAACATTGCCGGGGGTTCTGGTGCACGCTGGCGGAACTTGACGCTAATGTCGCCGGGCGTTATGCCATTCTGAATCGCCTGAGCTGGCTGGCGCCTGTCAAAATCACGATGGCGCAGTCGCTGGACCGGCAGGCGCTACAGGATATTCTCACTGAACATTTTGCGTGCGACACGATGCCGGTAATGCTTGCACTGCTGGCGCCGCAAAGCGGCTGCTTGATCGAAACCAGCAGGGGATTTGTCGTGCCAAACGATTGGCGGAGCCGGGCAGGGGAGCGCGTCTTGCGGACGATCGCACTCTCTCGTTAATGCTTGTGTTCACCGATCAAGGCGACCGAGTCGAATTCCCGCTGATTTGCGGCATGCCTGCGCATCACGAGCACCATGGTGCCGACCACGAACATGCCGAACAGCACGATGACGATATTGACATCCAGGTTCAGCTTGACCATCAATGCATACAGCACCAGCATGGTCAGTACCGACATGTTTTCATTGAAATTCTGCACCGCAATCGAATGGCCAGCGCTCATCAGTACATGGCCACGGTGCTGCAATAACGCATTCATCGGCACTACATAGAAACCCGACAGCGCACCAATAATGACCAGCAACGGATAGGCAAACCACACGGAATGCACAACGGTCATCGCAATCACGACGATGCCCATTGCAATGCCCAATGGCATAACCGAAAGTGATTTCTTCAAAGGTATGAAATGCGCTGCCGCGGTGGCGCCTATCGCCATCCCGATCGCCGCGACCCCCTGCAAGATGGCGGCCTTGTCGAGAGGCATATGCAAGGATTTTTCAGCCCACTTCAATACAATGAATTGCAGCGTCGCGCCGGCGCCCCAAAATAGGGTCGTTACTGCAAGCGATATCTGACCGAGTTTGTCTTTCCACAAAGTCATGAAGCAATTTGAAAAATCGACAACGAGTCTGAGCGGATTACGCTCCTGATGCGGATAACGTGCACCGGTATCCGGAATCTTCAGGTTAAAGAGCGTGGCGATCAGATAAGTAAGCATAATGGCCGCCAGCGCTGCTTGTGCTGGCGTATTGACACC
>CAMLDH010000080.1 GCA_946478765.1 uncultured Oxalobacteraceae bacterium
ACGCACGCCTTCGCTGCACGGCGGGGTTGTCAGTGAACCGTCGAATGCATATTAACCGAGCTGCGCCGGTATAATATCCGCCGGGGCAAGGCCGCCTTCCAGCGCTTTGGTGTCACCGGCTTTTTCCGGCATGTTGGCGAAAACGGATTTCAACGCGGCGTTTTCCTTGCCTTGTTTAAACAACACCGCGACAACTGCCAGCTTGCCTGCATCATTCTTGTGGACGAAGTGGGCGACCAGAGGATAGCGCACGCCTCTGATTTTTTCTTCGCTAGGCGTATGGAAGTGAAACTGGAGCAGCTTGTATTCGCCGTCCGGCAACTTGATCGCGCCGCCCGAGGCGAGGTTGACTTGAATCGTATGGCCGTTGTTGACCACATCGGCGGCGCCGGCGGCATACTGGAAATCGATGGGGTCGAGCTTGGCTCTTTTCGCGCCGCGAATGTCGATCGGCGACTGTTCCTTGCCGAGCTTGCAGGTCGCAAAATTTTCTTCCAGATCGCCCCAGTGGGCGGCGCCGGCATGCCCCTTGTATTCCCAATGCGCTTGGTCGCTGGCGGCGTGGGCGGCAAGCGCGCCAAACGCCAAGCCTGTTGCAACGATGATTGTTTTTATTGTCATGAAAAATCCTTTCAGGGAAGGTTAAATGAGAACGGTCTGCCACTACGTGACAGACGCGCTACTGTACCGAGGCTATTGCATCAACGTTGTTGTTTTTTTAGAACGTGATTCACGCCCTTAAGACCGCCACGCCGGCGGTCATGATGTGGGCAAACCGTGATCGTTGATGACATGCTTTCAAATTGCCAGGCGCTTTTTCGCAGCGTGGTATTCCGCCTTCAAGCGCGCCACCACTTCCGCCACCGTCGCCACCTCGTCCATCAAACCCACCCCCTGACCGGCGCCCCAGATATCGCGCCATGCCTTGGCTTTGCTGCCGCCGCCGGAGCCGAAATTCATTGCGGCCTTGTCGGCCTGCGGCAGGTTGTCCGGATCGAGGCCGGCGGCGACGATCGATTTTTTCAGGTAGTTGCCGTGCACGCCGGTAAACAGGTTGGTGTACACGATGTCGGCCGCGCTCGATTCGACGATTGCATTGCGATAGGCGTCGTCGACATTCGATTCCGTCGTCGCCAGCCAGCGCGACCCGATGTAGGCGAAGTCCGCCCCCATCGCCTGCGCCGCCAGTACCGCGTCGCCGGTGGCGATCGACCCGGACAATGCAATCGGCCCCTTGAAGAATTTGCGTACTTCGCCAACCAATGCGAACGGCGACAATGCGCCGGCATGGCCGCCGGCGCCGGCCGCCACCAGGATCAAGCCGTCGACGCCGGCTTCCAGTGCCTTTTGCGCGTGACGAATCGAGATCACGTCGTGCAGCACGATGCCGCCGTAACGGTGGATCGCGTCGAGCATTTCTTTCGGCGGCGCGCGCAGGCTGGAGATGATGATCGGGATCTGATGCTTGACGCACACTTCGACGTCATGCGCCAAGCGGTCGTTGGATTGATGGACGATCTGGTTGACCGCGATCGGGCCGACTGTCGCACCCGGGTTGGCGTCACGGAAAGCGGCCAGGTCGGCCTGGATAGCGCTCAGCCAGGTATCGAGCAAGTCCGCCGGCCGCGCATTCAAGGCCGGGAACGAGCCGACGATGCCGGCCTTGCACTGGGCTTTGACCAGTGCCGGTCCGCTGGCGATAAACAGCGGCGACCCGATGACGGGTAGCGAAAGATTTTGCAAGACAACTGGCAAGTGACTGGTAGACATGAAAACTCCTGATGATGTGATCGCATGAACATGCGGCATTTACCTGCCACGCCGCCGGGACTTTATCCCGCCGGCTCCAATAAATGCGCTGTATCGGCTTGCCAGAGGCATGCGATACAGTGCGGGCGGCGGCGTATACGTCCGATAGCCGCTGTCCGCCAATGTCATGGCTTGATTTGAAAGGCCAGCGAAATCTTGGCGAATTCGATCAGCACTGCCTGCGATCCGCCGTTAAATGTCGTGAACGAATTACCGGTACGCACGACCAGCCGTGGCGGAAACAGCCAGCCCGCATACGGAATGCCGATCATCTTCGCGCCGCGCACATCGCGCCATTCGACATGTTTGTTATATAGCCAGGTTTGCGTGATGCCTTTGTCATCGACCGTCGTGGTCGAGCGCAGGAACCAGTAATAACTGACGATCAACATCAACGCGGCGCAAAATAACAATGCCTTCACGCTGAAGCCGAACTGCATCAGTGGATAGCGGGTTGCTATATCACCGCCATAAAATCCGAGCGCGACGCAGACGATCGTTGCGATCGTTTTGAACCATAGGCTGTATGCGGGGCCGCTGACCGCTTTTTCAGGCGTGTAAAAATCCGGCTTCATGTTATTGCTTTGGTTGATTTCGATGGATGCCTTGCGGCAGGTTGCGGGCAGCGTCACATTGTTCCAATTGAATGAATGCATCGCCACGCCGGTACGCAAGCAGCATATTGCTTTTTCAACCGTTGTTCAATTGTTCAATCAGCCGCAATGGCTTGTCAAACCTAGATTCGGCAGTTGGACAGGTGCGAGTGTGCATTTTTCCGGCCCTCTGGCTAGGCGCGACGACGACGCGGACTGCATTCCACTAGGAGGAGCAACGACGCCAGAGGGCCGGAAAAGTGGGCAATCGCGCCTGTAGCGCTCTCACCCAATTGGTGAATGCTATCGAACGAAAGAAACGCAATGTTCATGCGACTTTCCAGGCGAAAGTAAGCGGTCAACTGCCGAATCTAGGTTAAAGGAGGGGGGATACATTGCGCGTCCACTTCGACGCTTAGGATCGTGCACGATCCTTACCATTCATGCGGCTCGTCATTGCCTGCCGCTTGGGCAATACGTGCTACGGCAGCAGTGGTTTCGTGCCCGGCGCCCCGGCACTGTGGCGGTGGTCGAGCGTGAAGACGCTCATCAATTGCGCCTGGTTTCTCGCCTGGTCTTGCATGGAATCCGCCGCTGCCGCAGCTTCCTCCACCAAGGACGCATTTTGCTGGGTCACGCGATCCATCTCGGTAATGGCTTGGTTGATCAGTTCGATTCCGGTAATTTGCTCCTGGCTGGCCGACGTGATTTCTCCCATGATATCGGTGACCCGCTTGACGCTGGTGACGATCTCATCCATCGTGGCGCCGGCTTGCGATACCAGCTGGCCGCCGATGCTCACTTGTTGCGCCGAGTCGGCGATCAGGGTTTTGATTTCTTTTGCGGCAACCGCCGAGCGTTGCGCCAGGTTTCTGACTTCTGCAGCGACGACGGCAAAGCCGCGCCCTTGCTCACCGGCACGCGCCGCTTCCACTGCCGCATTGAGTGCCAGAATATTGGTTTGGAACGCGATACCGTCGATCACCCCAATGATGTCGACAATTTTCTTCGACGATGCATTGATCGACGCCATCGTGTCGACTACTTGCATGACCGCCGCGCCACCTTTGACGGCGACCTCCGACGCGGACGCCGCCAACTGATTGGCTTGACGCGCATTGTCCGCATTTTGCTTGACGGTGCCGGTCAATTCCTCCATCGAGGAGGCCGTTTTTCCCAATGAACTGGCTTGCTGCTCCGTGCGCGAAGACAGATCGAGATTGCCGGACGCAAGCTGGCTGGACGCTGTGGCGATGGCGTCCGCGCCAATGCGCACCTGGCTAACGATGGTCACCAGGCTGTCGTTCATCTCTTTCAGCGCTTGCAGCAATTGGCCGGTCTCGTCTTTGGAATTCACCCGGATATCGCTGGTAAGGTTGCCTGCGGCAACCGTTTTGGCAATCTCGACGGCCTGCACCATTGGCGTAACAATATTTCTGATCAAGAAGATGGCAATCATTGCGGCCAGTGCTGCTGCAATCATGCCGCCGCCGATCAGAATGGTATTGGTTAAACTTTGTAGAGCGGCGACGTCCTCGGAACGCTTGGCGAGAAGAGCGGTCTCCGCGGCGCCGATTTCAGCGAGTATCGCGCGCATCTCATTCATGGAACGTTCGCCCCGCCCCCCTTGTTCAAACTGCACCAGGGATTCCATTTGAATGTTGCCGGCGTTTACGCCGCGCCGCATTTTCAACGCAGGTTCGATCGCGACTTTTAACCATTTCTGCTCTTCTTCGAGCAATTTTTGCAGGCGCATTTGTTGCTGAGAATTGTCTGCGGTGAGCAACTTTGCTTTATCCATGCGACTGACAAATGTCTTTTTCCCGGTAAGCATAGGCTCCAGCAATGTGTCCAACGCAGTGAGCACATAGCCGCGTTCAGCGGTTTGGATGTTCGCCAGGCTTTCGAATATGCCATGGGTCTGCTCGAGCGCTTCATAAGAGCGAATATTCAAAATGTTCGCCTGTGCGAGTCGGGCAGAGCTCGCATAGGCGACGGCTACCAAAACGACCAGAATGGCGACAATCGCGCCAAAGCCAAAATAGAGCTTGGTACGTATTTTCATATCCGTCATTTTCATTTGCCTGTCGATGCCATTATTTTTTTCGCCCGTGCCGCATGGTTGCCCATGCGGCGGCGCCGTCATTTAACCTCGGCCTTGACCGATCGGATCGAATGCAAAAATGCGACTACATCCGATATTTGTTCGTCGCTGAGTTCGTTTCCCCATGGCGGCATGAATTCGGAACGCGCCAGTGCTTTACCCCCCTGACGAATGATCAATTCCTTGTACTGATCGTTTTTGTCGCTCATGACCAGGTTGGCGGGTTTCGGGTTGTACAGCTTCGCCGCACGTCCGGCACCGTCTGCTTTGGCGCCATGACACAAAGCGCAATAGTGGTTGAATACAATGGCGCCGCGATAGATGGCTGCTTCCTGGGTGCCTTTCGCCGGGAAATCGGTCGCGGGAACGGGCGGCTTGGCATCTGCCGCAAACACGTGTCCGGCAAACAGGGTTACGCCGATTGCGAAAATGAATTTGATCATTTTTTGACCTCGACATTTAATTTCATGTCGGGATGGATCGCACATTCAACCTCGACGGTGCCGGGCTTGTCGAAGACGACGTTTTTCGACTGCCCTTGCGGATACGATCCCAAATCGAACGTCTTGGTATCCGACAATGAAAATATGTTGTGCGCGAATGAATCTTCATTTTTGAAATTGATCGAATCGCCAACTTTGACTGTCAGCGTCTTCTGGCTGAATTTCTTGTCTTTCTGGCTAACCTCGAAATCCTTCGCGTGGATTGGCAATACGATCGCTGCTGCCGAGATGAAAAACAGGATGCGGGTGTGCAGGTTTGGCATGTCAACTCCTTGTGGTAGGTGTGTGATGGGCAATCTGTTACAGCGGTAAATCTGTTGCAGCGGCAAATGTCAGGACTTGTGCACGTCTTGCCGAATCGGGCGCTCGGGCGCCGTACCGTCTGCCCGCTCTTGCGATGGCGTGCCGCTCAGCCGACGCTGCAGGACTCGATAACCCAGCAATCCGATGAGCGCCCATCCAAATGGCAGAGGATCCGTGACGCCCGGCTTCGACAGCAATATGAAATGGATTTCCGCTAACACGGCCGCCGGGTAGATCAGCAAGTGCAGGCGCTTCCAGTTTCGCTTGAGCCTGCGCATCCAGGCATCGGTCGACGTTACGGCCAGCGGCAGCAGGAGCAAAAAGGCCGCCCAGCCGATGACAATGTAAGGTTTGTCGCGCAAGTCACCGGTAAATTCACGCCAGCTGAAATTCAGGTCGAGCGATAGGTAAAGGGCGAGATGGGCAGTGGCATAGAAGAAACACGCCAGACCGGCCGGCCTTCGCAAACGCATCAGCCAATTCCAGTCGGGCAGGCGCTTGCCGTACTCCCCGCACCACCGTTGGGCGAGCATCATGAGCAGGTGGCGCAACGGCGCGATCGCCAGCGCGGCCAGCAGCAGTATCAGCGCCCATTTACCCGGCTCGCGCATCAGGATTTCCAGCGGATTGGCGCCCAAAGAACCTTGCAGCGCCGCATAGCCTGTGATTGCGGCAGGCGCCGCCATGATCGCGCATGCCAGACAAACGACCAGACGTGCCGATTTGTTCGCGGCGTGCCATATCCGGTCAGGCAACAGGCGCATGTCAAATGGCCTTATCAAGGTCGAGTCCCGCGTACAGGTGGGCCACTTCGTCGGCGTATCCATTGAAGAGCAGTGTTTCGCGTTTGCGCAGTTCGCCGATGCGGGTCTCGCGCGACTGCGATCCGCGCCCATAAGCGGCACGCGGATTGACGTTGGCGTAAAACCCGTAATCTTTCGAAACCTGGGGCCATGTCGTGAGCGGCTGCTGCTGTTCCAACCGTATCGTCACAATGGACTTGATACTTTTGTATCCATACTTCCAGGGAACGACCAAGCGTATCGGTGCACCGTTCTGATTCGGCATTGGCTTGCCATACAAGCCGGTAGCGAGCAACGTGAGCGGATGCATGGCTTCCGCAATGGCCAGCGCCTCGGTATACGGCCATGGCAACGTCGCTCGGCGTTGACCGTAGAAACGTGCCGGATCTTGCAAGGTCACGAACTTGACATAGCGCGCCCGCGAGGTCGGTTGCACATGCCTGAGAATGTCGGACAGCGGAATGCCGTCCCAAGGGATCACCATCGACCATCCCTCTATGCAACGCAACCGATAGGTCCGCTGCTGCGGCCGATATTCGCGCAGCAGTTGTTCAACATCGACCACGCGCGGCTTGTCTACTTCTCCCTCGATACTGATCGTCCATGGACGCGGATTGAGATTGTGCGCGAGTGCGGCAACCGCGTGTTTGTCCGGAGAATATTCGTAAAAATTATTGTAGCGTGTGATTTCGTCCCAGGTGTTGGGTTGGTCAGCGGATGACGGCATGGAAGCGATGCCGCGATTACCCGCGGCATGCGCCCTGCCGACCAAACCCGCTGCACCGAGTACGGTGGCTTGAAGGAGAAAACGGCGCCGTTCGAGGTACACCGATTCAGGTGTAATCTCGCTTGACAGAATCGGCGCCGGCCTTTGGATCAACATGCATCTACTTTTCAGCGAGAGGCAGTTGCGGCAGTACGAATGACTTAGGCGGCGTCGTCAGCGCCTGCATGAATGCCACAATCGCATCCGCTTCTTCGCGGGTGAGATTGAGCGGCTTTATATTCGGGGAGAGGTCGGTCTTGCTGAGGCCGCCCCGGTTGTAGTGATCGACCACGTCCGCCAACGTCTTGGCCGAGCCATCGTGGAAATAGGGCGCAGTGAACGTAACATCGCGCAGAGTCGGGGTTTTGAATGCCCCTTTCATTGAGGCGATAGGCTTGATAGCGTAGCGGCCGACATCGGGATTGTTTTTGTCGTAAGACGCCAAACCGATGTTATGAAAGCCGCCATCGGTGAAGTTCGGTGCTTGATGACAAGCGACGCAATTACCTTTGTTGGGGTCGCTGAAGAGCCTGAATCCAATGATTTGCTGCTTTGTCATTGCCTTTTTGTCGCCCTGCAGCCACTGGTCGAACGGTGAGTTGTTGCTGATGACGGTGCGCTCGAACGAGGCAATGCCCTTCGACAGGGTTTTGCGATCGATTGGCTCGCCCGGGTAGGCTTTGGCGAACAATGCCTGGTAAGTCGGTTCAGCATTGAGCCATTTGAACAAGACGTTAAGATCCATCGCCATCTCGTCCATCGACTCCATCGGCCCCATCGCCTGATCTTCCAGCGAATTTTTACGTCCATCCCACATCTGAAGCGTGTTGTAAGCGGTATTGACGATGGTGGGCGATGCGCGACCCAACACTTTGCTCTTGGAGCCTTTCGCGGTAGACATGCCGTCCGACCAGCCAAACAGCGGGTTATGACAGCCCGCGCATGAAAGATTGCCGTCCGAGGAGAGGCGCGGATCGAAAAATAATGTTTTGCCTAACTCGACGCGCGCCGGTGTGGGTTGATTGCCTGCGGGTGCGGGTGGTGCCTTGGGAAGCAGCCACCTTTGATCCTCTTTGGTGGGCGTCAGGACGTAGTCGCCAGCGAGGGCTGGAAAAGCACAGAGAAGCGCGGTTATTATTGTGATGCGGCGTACAGTTTTCATTGTCTTTCCCTTAAATAGAAATTTTCGTAAATATTCAGGGAGCTAGGCGACACTAGACACTATAGAGAGTAGAAAGCGATCCCCGCGGTCTCCTAGACTCGGCGCTTGCAATTAAGAACTCTACTATATTGCCCATAATCAAGGTGTTGTATTTTGTCGATAAAATCTTAGCGAAACGGCGTCGAAATACCAGTTCAGCGTTACCATCATCAGGATCTTTGTTGTTGCCGGTGTATTGCGGACGTTACAAAATTCCTACCGCACCGCAGCATGGCGGCGCTTGATCTCCATCCATACGGTGCGCTTGAAATCTTCAGTCGCCGTACGCCAGTACGCGATTTCATCCATCGTGCGAAAACAGCCTTCACACAATCCGCTGCCGGCGTCCATCCGGCATATGCCGATACAAGGCGACGGCATCGCGCCGCTGTGCGATTGCGGATCAAAGTCATGTATTGCGTCGGCTTGCCTGGTCATTCGGTTCTTTCATCCTGAAAAAGCAGCTTGCCCATGAAAAACACGAAAGGCAGAACGGCGTGTCGTGGGTTCGCTATCAAAACCGGCGACGAACTCGGCAAGCACGTCCACTAAATCCTGAGTGCAACATCGGCTGCCGGCGCGCCCGTCATGCCGATCAGCTGCTGCGGCGTCAGGTTGAACACCGCATGCGGGTGACCGGCAGCAGCCCAGATGCTGGCCAGCTTCAGCAAATCTTCATCGATCAGCATCACGGCCTTCTCGACATGGCCGATCGGACAAACGCCGCCGATGGCGTAGCCGATACGTTCCTTCACGAATTTCGCATCGGCACGGCCGACGTCGCCGACCATCGCCGCGACTTTTTTCTCGTCGACGCGATTGGCGCCGCTGGCCACCACCATGACTGCGGCGTCATCCGACAACCGGCGAAACACGATTGACTTGGCGATCTCGGCCACACTGCACCCGAGGCCGGCAGCGGCTTCCGCCGAGGTCTTGCCGGTCGCGGGCAGCATGACGATCGGTTTATCGTGGCCCAATGCGATCAATAAATCGGCGACGCGTTGCGCTGTGTCGGGGAGTTTGTTTTCCGGTTCCATTGGTCTTTTTCAGGATGGGCGCTTGGCCGCGATGGCATTACCCGCCCGGCTGACCGCCTTGCGTCCGAGATGCTGCGAAATGAATTGCCCCGCATCGACCACCGCGTCCAGGTCGATGCCGGTGTCGATGCCCAGTCCTTGCATCAGGTACAGCACGTCTTCCGATGCGACGTTGCCGGTCGCGCCTTTGGCATACGGACAGCCGCCCAGACCGGCGACCGACGAATGGAAAATCGCAATGCCGACTTCCAGGCTGGCATAGATATTCGCCAGCGCCTGGCCGTAGGTGTCGTGGAAGTGTCCCGACAAGCGTTCGATAGCAAACTCTTGCGCCACGCGCGTCATCACCGCCTGCACTTTTTTCGGCGTGCCGACGCCGATGGTGTCGGCAATATCGATTTCGTCGCACCCCAGTTCGCGCATGCGCCGCACCACGTCGGCCGCGCTGTCCGGCGCCACCTCGCCTTGATAGGGACAGCCGAACGCACAACTGATGCTGCCGCGCAGACGGATATGGTGTTGTTTCGCTGCTTGCGCGACTTCGCGGAAACGCTCGATCGATTCCGCGATCGAGCAGTTGATGTTCTTTTGCGAAAACGCTTCCGAGGCGGAACCGAAGATGACCACTTCATCCGCCTGTGCGGCAAGCGCGGCTTCGAAGCCTTTCATGTTCGGCGTCAGCGCGGAATACATCACCCCGGATTTGCGCGCAATACCTGCCATCACCTCGGCCGATGTCGCCATTTGCGGCACCCATTTCGGCGACACGAAGGAGGCCGCTTCGATGTTGGGAAAGCCGGCCTGCGTCAGGCGATTGACCAGTTCGATCTTGATATCGGCCGCGATGATTTCCTTCTCGTTTTGCAAGCCGTCACGCGGACCGACCTCGACAATTTTGACCTTGTTCGGTAATGCCATCTCAATATCCTTTCGTCATGTCCACCACACCCGCAATCGGTTCGCCGCGCTCCATTGCGCGCATTTTTGCGGCGATTTGCCGCACGCTGTCGCCGCACAAGGTCAATGCCGCCATGTGCGGCGTCACCGTGATGCGCGGCTCTTGCCAGAAGGGATGTGCGGGCGGCAGCGGCTCTTGCTCAAACACATCGAGTGTCGCGCCGGCGATGTGTTTTTCGCGCACCAGCGCCAACAGGTCTTCCTCGACCACATGCGTGCCGCGCGCGATGTTGATCAGATAGGCGCCCTCCGGCAATTTTGCAAGATTGGCGCGGTTCAATATGCCGCGGGTATCATCGGTGAGCGGCAGCACGCATACCAGCACGCGTGTTCCTCGCAAAAATGCATCCAGCCCTTGTTCGCCGGCATGGCAGGTCATGCCCGGCACGGTTTTCATCGAACGGCTCCAGCCGCGCAACGGAAAGTCGAAGTGCGCCAGCGCGGCGGCAATGCGCGTGCCGAGTACGCCCAGGCCTAACAGGCCAACGGTAAATGCCGCTTTTTCATGCGGCTTCAGGAAGCCCCATTGCCCTTTGCGCGCCTGCGCGTCGAATGCATCGAGACGGCGGAAATAGCGCAATACGGCATGCGTCACATATTCCGCCATCTGCACCGCCATGCCGGCGTCGTCGAGCCGCACAATCGGCACGCCGGCCGGCAAGGCATCGCCCAATTGCAGAATCGCATCGACACCGGCGCCGAGATTGAAGATCCCCTTCAAATCAGTGCGCCCCTGCAGCATCGCGGCAGGCGGTTTCCACACCACCGCATAGTCGGCGGGCGCATTGTCACCCGCTTGCCACACCCGCACTTGCGCATCCGGCAAGGCGGCGTTGAGCGCCGCCAGCCATGCATCGGCATTGCTATCCTTTGCGTGAAATAGAATTCGCATCGCACATCGCTTTCTTCACATCGTCTCAAGCAATTTTGAACGACAACAACTGCGCGCCTTCCGCAACCTGGTCGCCCACGGCGTACAGCACTTCTTCCACCACGCCCCCCGTGGGCGCGGCGATCGTATGTTCCATTTTCATCGCTTCCATGATCAGCAACGGTGCGCCCTGTTCCACTGTGTTGCCCTTGCTGACCAGCACCGCCACGATCTTGCCCGGCATCGGAGCGGTCAGGCGGCCGCCTTCCGCTTCCGCCTCGCCGGCATGCGCCAACGGATCGTTGTAATGCAATATCGTGTGCGATCCGCCGACGAACACATGGAATGCGTCGCCGTCGCGCACCACCGCGCCGTGCACCGTTTCATTCCCGACCTTGATCGTGAGGTTTTCCGCATCATGCGCGGTCAGCGCGATGAACGACGATACCGTTCCATGCTGGATCACCCAGCCGTCGGGCCGATAGCCGATCGACACCGGATAGGCATGCAACGCATCCGCGAAATCGAGTTGCCGCTGCATCACCGCATTCATGCGCCAGCCAGAGGCATGCGCCCATGGATCGTTGGCGGCTGCCGCCCGATCCTGTTCGGACACGAGCAGGGACGCGGCGGCCAATGCCAGCACCTGCATCGATGCCGGCTGCAACGGCGGGAACAAGGCATCCTGGTGGCGTTCGATCAAGCCGGTATCGAGATCGGCGGTCGAGAACGGCTGGCTCAGGATCAGGCGTTTCAGGAATGCGATATTGGTGGCGAGGCCGACGATCTGGTATTCGGACAATGCCTGCGCCATCTTCGCCAATGCTTCGGTGCGGTCCTTGCCCCACACGATCAGCTTTGCGATCATCGGGTCGTAGAACGGCGAAATCGCATCGCCTTCACGCACGCCGGAATCGATCCTCACCACGCCGCTCGCGGCGCCGTTCTCACCTTCCCCTTTTAAGGGGGGCGTAGCAGGGAATTCAGGCGACATGTCGCCTGCCTGCGTAGCGGTACAGGCGTGCAAGCCAGTGCCTCTTGGCCGGGATGGGGGTAAGCTGCCTGCGCCAAAAAACACCGCCTGCGGGGTGCGCACATGACGCAACGCCCCGATCGACGGCAAAAATCCTTTCTCCGGATTCTCCGCGTAAATGCGCGCTTCGAGCGCATGGCCATTGATCGCGAGTTCATCCTGGCGCTTCGGCAAGGTCTCGCCGAACGCGACGCGCAACTGCCATTCGACCAGGTCGGTGCCGGTGATCATCTCGGTCACCGGATGCTCGACCTGCAGGCGCGTATTCATTTCCATGAAATAGAACGAGCCGTCTTGATTGGCGATGAATTCCACCGTGCCGGCGCCGACATAGCCGACTGCCTGCGCGGCTGCGACCGCGGCGGCGCCCATTGCCTTGCGCCGTTCTGCCGTCATGCCGGGCGCGGGCGCTTCTTCCAGTACTTTCTGGTGCCGCCGCTGCACCGAGCAATCGCGTTCGAACAGGTACACGCAATTGCCCTGGCGATCGGCAAACACCTGGATCTCGATATGGCGCGGACGCGTCAGGTATTTTTCGACCAGCACCTTGTCGTCGCCGAAGCTGTTGATCGCTTCGCGTTTGCAAGACGCCAGCGCCGCCTTGAAATCCTCGCTCTTCCCGACGATGCGCATGCCCTTGCCGCCACCGCCGGCACTGGCTTTGAGCAATACCGGATAGGCGATCCTGTCGGCCTGCATGTGCAAAAAATCCGCATCCTGATTGTCGCCGTGATAGCCGGGCACCAGCGGCACCTTGGCTTTTTCCATCAGCGCTTTGGCCGCCGATTTCGATCCCATCGCGCGAATCGCGGATGCCGGCGGGCCGATGAATACCAGACCGGCTGTCGCGCAGGCATTGGCGAAACCTTCGTTCTCCGACAAAAACCCATAGCCTGGATGAATCGCCTGGGCGCCGGTGGCGAGCGCGACTTCGATGATCTTGTCGGCGCGCAGATAGCTTTCCTTGGCGGCAGGCGGGCCGATCAGCACTGCTTCGTCGCATACCGCGACATGCTTGGCATCGGCGTCTGCTTCCGAATACACGGCGACGGTCTTGATGCCCATGCGGCGCGCGGTGGCGGCGACGCGGCAGGCGATTTCGCCACGATTGGCGATCAGGATTTTTGTGAACATTTTTTATACCTTTTGAGTAAATTGCTGCCACCGGTTGGGGATATGCGTATCAACATATTCCTGCCCGGTGGTCGCCCATCAATGCTTCTTCTTTGTTGCAAGCGGTTTACCCGCAAATCGCCAAGACCTTGAAGTTCCCTCCCCCTGCAAGGGGGAGGGCTAGGGAGGGGGTGGTAGGGTCGAGATAGAAAGGTTTTATCTCGAACGCATTACCCCCATCCCAGCCTTCCCCCTGCAGGGGGAAGGAGCTTTACAGAGCGTCGCTCATACAGCAGCGGAAGCATCAACCTATTTGCGAGTAAGCCTTAGGAAATTCCCTTAGCTACTCGTCACATCGCAACGCGCATCC
>CAMLDH010000081.1 GCA_946478765.1 uncultured Oxalobacteraceae bacterium
ACCTTGCACAATGTGGGCCATGCGTGGCCCGCCGGCACAGGTCAGCCGAATCCGATACCCTCATCGGAACCGATAAAACCGTCAGCCGATCTGGCTACGGCAACAAGAGGAGTATGGATAGCACAAAGTGGAATCAACTACCTCAGCCATGCCGCAAGCTGGCTGATTGGTAACAACGTGGGGCCGGTAGTACCACCGGGCATGCCCGTCATCAGCGTCACCGCCTCGGCTGCGGGCAACAAGATCGACGTATTGGGAACCGCCACGGATCCAGACGGGAGCGTCACGCGGATCGAGACGGTATTGCTGAAAGAAACGTCAGGCGTGTTTCAGCAGATTGACGGACACGGCCCCGTTGCGTTCAGCGCGAATGGCAATTATTCGGACAGCTTCGCCAACCTGGCAAACGGTCGCTACAAGGTTCAAGCCTCCGCCACGGACAATGCCAATAACACGGCGACCGCCGTGGCGGACGTGACGCTCGGACCACCGCAGCCGGTGCTCCCCTGCTTCACCGACAACAATTTCAATCATGTCCAGAAGGGGCGCGCGGTGCAGTGTGGCGGCGGTTTTGCCTGCGCCAAGGGCTCCGGCGACAATCTCGGTTTGTTCAACCTCTTCGTCAGCAGCAGCGTGGAAGAGAGTTCGCCGGGATTTTTCAGGAAAGGCATGTGCGCCAGCTCATGAAAGGCTTTCCATCGAGGGCGAGTTGCAAAGTTTGGGAGACTCTATAAGCCTTGGACGGACATCGGCTATCGGGGGCAAGTATATCCCTCGCGTCTCTCGCTGTTGTCAATGACCCTGGATAGGCTGCTACCAATTCTCATAGGGGCAACAACCTGCCTTGTCCTCGGTTGCCATGGACAAGGCAATGGCAAAGGAATCAAATCATGAAGCATGAAAAAATCGGCCCCGGGCTGATGGCTGCTTTCACGCAGTTTCAAGATCGGGGAGAAGCCGCTTTGATCCCGCACATCCGCACGTTTGGCATTGTCCCTTCCGCAGGTACCCCCAAGCCTGCGCGTACCGTGGTCTTTATCGAATGCGATGCGCAAGCGGACCTCAGTCATCTGGCACAGCATGGCATCCGTATCAATCAACAGCAAGGCCGCATCCGCACCGCGATCCTGCCTATGTCCAGCGTGGATCCTCTGTCCGAAGACAATGCGGTCAAGCGGGTCACTCTTGCGCGCTATCTGCGCCCGAAGCTGGATATGGCAGCAAAAGCCGTGCATCTTCAGGAATTTCGTACCAAAAAAAATGTGAGCGGGGAGAATGTACTCGTCGGCATTATCGATACCGGCATCGATTCCACGCATCCCGCATTCGACGGAAGGATTCTGCGCATATGGGACCAGACGCTGCCTGGGCCGGGTGTGGCGGAGGGACAATACGGCGCGGAACTTCTTCCTGGACTGTTTAGCGTATCAAGGGACACGATAGGGCATGGCACACATGTCGCCGGGATTGCCGCAGGAGCTGATTCGGAATTTACCGGTGTGGCGCCGAAAGCGGAATTGGTCGTCGTCAAGACGGATTTCATGACCGCCCATATCGCCGATGCCGTCCGCTATGTGTGCAGGGTCGCCGGGGAGATGAAGCGTCCGGTCGCCATCAATTTAAGCCTGGGCGGCCAATTCGATGCCCACGATGGCAGCGATCTTCTATCTCGAGTGATCGATGAAGAATCCGGACCGGGAAGGATCGTATGCTGCGCTGCCGGAAATGAAGGCAATGACAACATTCATGCTGCGGCCCAGCTTGCGCCGGGAGAGCTGCGTACGATACGTTTTCGCGTGCCGCCGGGAGGCATTCACGATGCAGTGTTGAACGGCTGGTATCCCGGGAACAGTTCACTTGAAATATCGCTGCGATCTCCCAGCAATCTGGTAACACCGTTTCAGCCTGTTATTACAAACGGATCGCCGGTAAATGAACATCGTTTGCCGGACGGTGTCGTCACCATCGTAACGCCGGGGCCGGATCCTGCGAACGGCGATCACAATTTCCTGGTTGATATCCAGGGCAACCTAGGGATGGCCGTCGCCGGCGGCATATGGCAGCTTCGTGTTCGCAATACCTCGGCCACTGCGACGAATCTGGACATTTGGACGCTCGATGACCAACTAGCCCCCGCAGTGACATTTACCGGAACCAGCGTGAGCGATTCGATGAAGATCGGTTCGCCGGGCGCCGCTGCCAAAGCGGTAACGGTCGCTGCGTTTGTGACCCGCACGGAGTGGACGGATATTGACGAACAACATCACAGTGTCGGGCTCCGCATCAACGATATTGCCGATTTCAGCAGTGAAGGGCCGCTGCGTGAGAGCACCAGAAACAACGACACCAAAAAACCTGACCTGGCGGCGCCGGGGGCAATGATCATTTCGTGTTTATCGGCAGACTCGGGCGAGGAGCGAGCGGAAATGGTCAGCCCACGGTTTCGGCTCATGGGCGGCACGAGCATGGCGACGCCATTTGTGACGGGACTGACGGCGCTGCTGTTGCAAGGAAATGGCAAACTTGATCCAAAGGGCGTCAAGATGCAGCTGTGTACGCATTCCCGCATTCCTGGCAAACCGGAGAATACCTTTGAGCCCCAATGGGGATTCGGGCTTGTCGATGCGGAAAAACTGTAGGCAGTCAGTCTATCTGAAAAATTTCAGTGCGAGCGGCTTGTCTCTGGTATGGTCGGTCATATCGGGCTTGCCGCTCATCGGCTGTGCAACAGCGCTAGGCCATGAGCCTTTAGGCCGGCCGGTTTTATTCAACGAGCGGCAAGGATGTACCACTGTGGATTATCAAAAACTGGATGCAGCACTTGCCGCCGCCCTTTCCAAAGGAGGGGACGCAGACGCTAAGATTTTCGAAGTGTTGGTTGATGTGGAGGGGCCGCTGGACGAGAGCGAGCAAGCCGTTCTGGAAAGACTGGGCGTGAAAGCAGAAGGCCAGGGAAGGATTTTCACTGCGCGCTTGTCGGCGCGCGATATCGAGGAGCTGTCGTGTCAGCCCAAGGTCAAGCGTCTCCAATTGTCGCAGCGCTTGCGGCCTTTATAGAGAGGAGCAACGGGGGCGACACCATCAATCAACGATATTGCCAGCATACCTTGTGAGCTCATTTCATCGCGATAAGGAAGGCTATCATGCGACAAAACCAATTCACGCGTTTCTGATCACGCGATGCGCCATGCAAACGGCTCGAAGGTTTCCTTCCCTGCGCTGTTCTTGGCATAACAAAAAACCGCATGGCTACCCCGCATGGCCGGCTTAATGCGACAAAACCACCCATCCCATTCCCGCCGGGGAAGCTTGCCCGATATTGATGGTGCGGCCGGACTCCGAACAAATTGGGAGCTCAGGATAGAAAGTGCACCACTGCTTGTCGACCGCGCTAAATCCGCCTTGCACAACCAGAGCTTAGGTGTCGTTATTTTGAATCCTGTTTTGGGTGCCGCTCTGTGCCGCTGCAAACAAAGGAAGAACCAGCAGCAATATCAGCAATAAATTCTTGAACCGCCGATGCGGTGTCTGGCGGTGTCGAAATGTTATGGGTCAAGGCAATTTCCAAAGTAATGTCGTATTCATAGCACCCCGCATACATTTAGATTCTCTTTGGGAATGCAAGGAGTGTTACTTTTTCCGGCAACACTCGCATCATTCGTATGCTGCTTCAGCTTGACTGAGCGGACGGCCTCTCATGCTATTTCAATGCCGGCTTTTCAGTTCCCAGTCCGGGCTTAGCCGTATGACGTCACCGGTGCGCTCGGTAACGATCAAATCCGGACAAGGCGATCGTCGAGCCGGATTGGGAAACAGTTTTACCGCGCTGGGCGGGGCCAACTGAATATCGGTGATATGAAGCTCTTGGCCCGATTCGCTGATGTGAACGATCTGGTTGAGGGGACTATCAGGGAAAATCTCGGGAGCGATGTGACCCCAGAGCCCGCCTTGGGTAATCAACAATCCGTCTTTGACCAGCTCAATGTCGTCCAGCAGCCGGTCGGCTCCTCCGGCGGTATAGATTGTCTCCGGTGTACCGGCAATCGTCCCGTCGGATTTGATGCCGACTTTTTGCACCGTGGCGCGATGCTCTCCAATACGAATCGGTTCTTGCGAAAAGTACAGCATGTCTCCATCAATCTTGAGGCCGTTCGGATGGCCATTCACCATCATCCAGTCCGACTGGCCGGCCACCTCCGTGGGGGACGCCATGTTGAGCTTGACGATCCTGCCTGGCTGGGGCGGAAAGAGGGAGCCTTCATTGGTCAGGTATAAATGCCCCGCCATATCCGAGGCCATCCCGTTAAAAAACATCGGACTGGATATCTGATAAATCGCCACCATGGTGAGCGGCGATTGCTGCAAATCCATCAGCATGATGTAACGCGGTGAGTCTGGTTTCATCAGTTCCGGTGAACAGGTGGCATAGAGAAAATGCTGGAACTGGGTGATGCCGCAGAAAAAAGCCTTGTTGTCGGTCGAGGGAGCGGAACTCGCATCGAAAGCAATCGGGATTTGCAGCGGTGTGGCACCGTCCGGATCGATCTGATAGAAGCCGTCACCGCCGCTGGCAAACCAGCGATTATCGCTGGTGACAATCAGATTCTCGGCCTTGGGAACTGGACCCAATATCTTTTTATACTCAGTATTCATCGTAATCTCCTGGTAATCAAAATTCAGCCAAGCTATCGGAATCGCATTTGGCTCTTCATTCCTGAATACATACATAGATTGATTGATTGTGGAAACGAACAAGCGATTGCCTGCTCTCTTGCGCACTTTCTACGCAGCTTCCACCGTTCATCCTAGTGAGGCATTTCGTACATAGAGGCTCATTTCGTATGTCGTTTGAGATGGCGCAAAATAGGCAAGCATAAAATCCGGATGGCGAGCGCAAGGATGCGTTCGAACCACTTCAACATCCATGCGGCATCTTTAAATAAATCCACATAACAGTACAACGTGAGCGTTGATATATGCCGGTGGTTTTCGGTTGCATTCGTGTCGGCGCATTCCTAGTGTTATGCCCCCTTTATTCGTGGCATATGTTCAGGGTTGATGAAGGCTGAAAAGAAGCTTGATCGACACTGTTGTTACCAAAAGTGAATAGTGAATGGGCGTTGTCCTTCTGCTCTGTGCGGGCAGGAATCATCGCTGCCGTTTTTTGTCATGTTCTTTACGGTCTCTCAAGTTATCAGGAGGGTGACGACATCTACCTGCTTGGATGTAGTGGTCTAATTTGCCCGGACACCTCGCTAGGTGGTTTTGTCGCGTTAATTTGAAACGGGCGAGTTTATGCGCAAGTGAGGGCATGGCCCTTTATGCAGGACGGACTTATCCCGCCAATGCATAAAGCTGGTCTGCAAAAGACATGGTTATGGCACCTTCGATGTAAGCGCTACGGCCGCAGCGTTATAGCGTCAAGCTGGAGTTCGATGCCGGCCAGGGTGTTTCTGGCGGACCGGAAGGATTTGAACCCGAGCATCGGCCTGGTCACGCGCTTGATCGTGCGATGATCGGCTGGCCTGTTTAGTCGTCTTGTTGGCCCTGATGACTTCCCGATCTCACGGACTTGGGTGAGGCGAGATGGTGTAATTCCATTTGGATAAGAGTTGGTGGAGTTCCGCTTCATATGGTGATCGAGGATCGAATTGAGCGCATTGGCGGTATAAGCACCATGTGCGATGTAATTCGCGGTGCCGGCTGCATCCGCGCAGCCATGCAGAGGGAACCGGAGGAAGCCCGCGAATGCAGGTGCGCACATCCCCATAAACAGCAGCGATGCTGCTGCAAGCGTGTGTTGGATCAGTCTCATGACTTGCTTCTTTCAAAGAACGTCGTGCGCCATTGCGCGGCACCAGCTATGACGCAGCAAGTATAGGTAGCTCACCAACTACAAGGTATCCACAACAGAGGTTGATGCAACTCAAACTCTTCATGCTAAAAACCCTTTGCAAAATAAGCTAGCAACGAGAAACAGCCATTCCGTAAGGAATGGCGTTATTATGCAAGTCACCGCTCCAGCATCCGGAAGTCAAGCACGTTCACTACTGCGTTAAAGACATCTCCGAAATTCGTAAATATGAGCAACAAATCAAAACCAGATGATAGAAGCAATTCGCACGTTGCTGATCACTCGATGCGCCATGCAAACGACTCGAAGGTTTCCTTCCCTACACTGTTCTTTGCGTAACAGAAAACTGAATGGCTACCCTTACCTTTGATCGCGAACGTCTTGCTTCCTACGAAGGAATGCCGATCAGGATTGGCCGCATGAGAGGGATCGGAACCGTTTGTCGTGTAATACACCGTGACCGATTTGTCTTTGTCGTCTGCCGCGTTGATCACGACATCAAAGGATTGCGGATACTGGCCGCTGGATTGATTCGCGCTGATCTCGGGCCGCTCTGCTTTGATATTCATCTTGTAGGTTTTGGTCTCGACATCCGACCAGTTCCCATGCGCATCCACTGCCCGTAATTTGATTGTCCAGTCTCCCGGGGTGTCGAGTCTGATCCGGCCGGAAGACGCGAAGGATGGTGAGCTTTGCGTGGGTGTCGAGCCATCCAGGGTGTAATGCACCTTGGGGGCCGGATCGGTATCATGCCGTGCTCCTAATGCGAGTGTAATCGGGTTCGTGAAAACCCCCGAATCGTCCGACACATCAATGATCGGAGCCTTGGCGCTGGTCGAGGGCGTGTCGGGGTTGAGCACCCATTTGCCGTCAACTTGGTAAAGTGTGACGGAGACTGTATATCCCAAGCGACCTCCCAAATCGATGTATTCGGTGACGGTAAGCCGGCCGGCGATGAAATGCTCGGTCAACGTACCTGTCGCGCTCGGGACCACGGCCTTTTCAAAGGATCGGGAAGCAATGGGGGACGCAAGGCCGTCCTGATCGATCGCGATGAAATACACTTTCGACGTCTTGTTGATCGTGACCTTTGCGTCCGCATTCCAATGCTTCCCGTCGAATCCGACAAACAACGTGCCCTTGCTGGTGGAGGCTTCCACGACAAGGCTGCCTTTGTATGGCGTGCTGTTATCGGTCAAGATGCGGACCTCGGGCAGAAGGACATTCACTCCATAGGTTCGTGTCACATCCTCGGCATTGTCGGCTGAAAACACGACATCCCACTCACCATCGGACGTCAAGGTCAACGATTGGGTGTTTGCAAGATCGCCGGTTTTTTTCTCGGCCACCGTCTCCACGATGAAGCCTGCGTTAAATGCTTTGGTAACGCGTTGGGCCGTATAGTGCACAGGCACGTTGCTCGGCTCCACCGCGACCGTGACTTGCAGCCCGGAGCCAACATTGCCGCTGTCCTTGTCGACGCTGATGGCCACGGGCGGTTTGGGGGGATTCTGGTTCAAGTATATTTTGAAGTCATCGAAAACCGTGAGTGTCTTGAGAATCGCTTCATGCCCTTGAAGGAACGACCCCAAGTCATATCGCTTGTTCAAATTGGCTCCGACCAGACGCCCGGTATCGGTATTTTGCTGATCGATGAAATCGCCGTGCGCGGTGAAGGCGACATAGGCTATCGCGTTGTTATCCAGCGAGGTGGACTGCCTCCAATCCTTATGGTCGGATGGAACAATTTGGTTGAAAGTATCGTTCGAACCGAACGGGGTCTCATCCCTGACGCCACGAAACATATGCGATGTCTGTTCAAAGTCGCCGCCGGTCTTGAGCTCATCGATGAAAGTATTGGCGCCAAGGCCGTGGAGGCCGCCGGCAAGGCAGACCACCGTGCTGACCACGTCGAATCGGTCATTGTCATTGTTCCAGCGACCATCGGCTTGCAACCCTCTCAGATAGCCCTCCGTCATCGTGCAACCAAGCGAATGGGTAATGATATCGATTTTCTTCACGCCCAGATACTTGACCACGCTGTCGATAAAGGTTCTCAGTGCCTCGATATGGCGGCGATGCACGCCGTTTTGCAAATCGGGCGTCGTATTGTTTTCTCCCAGATAATCCATCGCCCAGATTTCGCAATCCTGATAATGCAAGCCGTGACCCGGATCTTTCAGGAATTCCTTTATTGTCTGCATCCCGAACTTGGGATCGGCTGAATTGGTCGCATTCCCATGAATCAAAATAACGGGCGTATGTTTGAGGGCATCCCTGTGCTGGGCGCGATTCATGGTTGGATCGCCGCCAAACCCTGTCAGGGCATGGCCGAAGTCTTGTGGAAAGATATTCATGATTACTCCTTGTATGCTGCTGGCTGTATTCAGTCGCCGCCTTTGGGAAAGTTGTGTCACTTCGCTGATTCAGCGCTTCACCGTTGTATGCCATAAACATCGTGGATTCAGATTTGGATCGCGTGATTGATTACGCAGAATGACAGGCGGAATGATGAAACAACAGCGATAAGGCCCGGTACATGCGAGTGAAAATTTGCACATCTCCTGAAAAATGGAACAGGAAGCCATTAAAACTTAGGAGATATGCCAAGGTCTTTCAACAGTTTCTTTGCATAGTTAACTGTCGGTTGATATTGAACAGGGAAGCTTCCGCTCTTTCGCTTAACTCCAAAGGAATATGTCCATTTTCGTCATGTATCGACACCATTGAGCCGCATCAAAAATCATCGACCAGCAGCGCCTATGCTGATTAAAGGTGAAGGCACACACGGTCTTGTCTTCTGATCGATTTTCTCTTGCGCTGCAATTTTGCAGGCCCGCCCGTCACCCTGATTGCTTTGATTTATTTATCAACTCTTCCTTGATAGGGGCGATTCACATGGCTCAATCTGACAACACGAACGTGGGTACAAAAGCACCACCGCAACGGACGCCCCGAGCAAAGCATTATTCCGGCATCACGTCTTCGTCGTTTGGCGAGACCCGCGCACCTGAATCAATGGATGCAGCGGTCATGCATGATGGCGGAGTGAATGCATGGATGGATGACCCGGAATACGGCACCACGATTCAACGTCCAGCTCCTGCATTAGAGGACGGCAATCTCTCGTACGAGATTCCTGGCAAGCCAATTCCGATCGGGTTTTACTCGGCTGGAACGGCCAACTTCCGTTACTGGACAGCAGTCGAAGCATTGCGGCGCGGCGCCGATTTCTGGCGCGCGAGACTACCGGATTTAACATGGCATACCGGATCGAAGCTGACGGTCGTCCTTGATGATGGCATCGACTTCAATGCCTTCTACGACAGAACTGCACTGAAATTCTTCCATGGCCGCACGGCAGAGGGCATCGTCTATTCCGGCGAAAGCCCCGATGTTCTTTGCCACGAAATGGGACATGCCATTCTGGATGCGTTAAAACCGGAGTTGTGGAATGTCGCTAGTCAGGAGGTGGCTGCATTTCATGAATCGTTCGGGGACATGAGCTCAATCCTGTCGGCATTGCAATTGCCAATGATGCGAACTGCGGTGCTTTCCGAGACCGATGGCCGCATCAATCGGAATTCACGGCTGTCGCGACTGGCGGAACAACTTGGGCACGCGATCCGGGGACAGCATCCGGACGCGGTGGATCAAGACTGCTTGCGAAATGCATCGAACCGATTCGTGTATGAATCACCGCTGTTTCTTAAATCGTCTGGCCCGGCTTCTACACTCAGTTCCGAGCCTCACTCTTTCTCGCGAGTGTTCACCGGCGCCTTCCTCGATGGCTTGGCCGGAATACTGATGGCAGTCGCCAAAGATCAGTCAATGCCGACGGACGCCGAACTGCTGGCTGTTAGCGCAGACATGGGTGACATCCTGGTCGCGGGTATTCGCAACGCATCCGTCGTCTCGACTTTCTACGCGCAAGTGGCGGCAGGCATGGTGCAGGCAGCGGCCGCAGTCGATTCCTCATTCTCTCGTGTGCTCAAAGCGGTGTTCATCAAACGCGGTATTCTGTCTCTGCATTCCGCAACCACGGTCGAGGCATTGACCGATGTCGCCACCAGCATGTTTGGCGGCGCACTTGCGGTGGGACCGATTGCCTATGCCCCGGCCCATATGGCGATCGATGGTGCCCATTACGGCCTCGGCGACCGCCCACTGATTGTGGAAACGCCTTCGCAACCGCGCCGGTTTTCGGCCAGCGCCGCAGTCAACGAGCTCATACCGATGCAGGCTCCAAGCTCAGAAGTGGCGGCACGCGGATTCGTGGAGCAGTTGTTCAAGCAAGGACGAGTCGATTTCGGGAATGTCGCTGCCGATGAAGACCGCATCGATCCGCTTGCCGGCTTGAAAACCCACCGATTGGTCGAAGCCAATGATGCTGTACGTCTTGAGCGCGTTCTGTGTGATTGCGGCCTATGTCACGACTAATGGGGGCAACGGAGGAGGCGAGCGGCGCGATCCGGCCGATCCAGCAATAATTTTTCCTGACATGAGCGAGAAAAAACCAATTCCCGCAGATAGCATTGTTCCGGACACCGCGGAGTCGCAGGCGTATGTACGCGGCATCGTGGAACGCGGGGAGGCCGCTTGGCCAGATAAGAACGGCAATCTTCCTCCTGGCGTCACGCACGAGATCGTCGGATGCCATGAACCAAGCGGCTTGCCTATTTTGCTGCGCAAGAGAATGTACTAGTGCAATTGCCGCTGAATACTGCGCCGAACGTGCCGGTCCGATAGAGGGGAGTGAAATTTTCAAAACCTAGCGCTAGCGCACCCTCCGCGCTCGATACGAAAACATCGCCGATATACGTGCCTCATGGGCACGTTTCCCCTCCGTGCCCAGAATAAAATCGCCCGGTACATTGCTGCGCGAGCATGGCAAGCCAGAGGTATTCAACAGCGATCAGGGCTCGCAGTTCACGAGCAAGTCGTTCACAGACGTGCTCAAGCGCGAAGATGTGGACATCAGCATGGACGGGCGCGGGCGGGCGTTGGACAACATCTTCGTTGAGCGCCTGTGGCGCAACGTGAAGCACGAGGACGTGTACTTGAAGGGGATATGCCAATATGGCCGAGCTGATGGTCGGACTGGCGCAATATTTCGCGTTCTACAACGAAGAACGGCCGCACCAGTCCCTTGGGTATCAGACGCCGGCCAGCATCTATCGCAGCGGCGTCGGCGGCGGCGCGCTGATCGTCGATAAGTATGGCAATACCGAAGTAGCGGTGCTCGAAACGACATGAAAGGCAGTCGCCCTGCCGGGGGCGGCCCCTGAAGGATGAAGCCCTCCAGGGGCACGGCAGGGGAATCACGGGGCAGCGCCGACCAGCTGCAGCGAAGGAAGCGGACAGAGCTTAAATTCGTCGAATAATTGTCTTGACCGATGGGTCCACTTTAATTGATCGGGAGTGCCAGAGTTGCCGGGGGGAGCCAAGAAGCCCAATTCGGCAGTTGATTTCGGCAATTGCGCGGATTGCAGCAATGGATTCGATGTCCCCGGCAGGACAGTGACGGAAAAGTCTACGTTGAGTGACGGGGCGTAATCTGCCGCAGGCCCGAAATGCATCGTTCCGCCTGCCATCAATTGATCCGCGCGTGCATCGCCTCCGGAGAAGGTCTGCATAGCGTGGCCTGTGGCTGCTCATTAGTCGAACAGTTCTTGAGCTTGCTCAGTCATTTCATTGTCGAGGCAACCAGTAACGAAATCGCTGCAAGAGCGGAGGTTCCCAATCCCACTAAGGCAATATATGCGAGTTGAAAGCAAGCCTTAGCAAGTGATCTGCTGAAGCGAGGCCATACTAGATCCTCATTATATTGAGCTCCAATAAATAGGTCTCGTATGGAATGGGGACGCGGATCCCCAGATCGCAGTGCTTCTGTGGCTTGTCGAGTTAACCAAAATCCACCAATAACTTTGACAGACTTCGTCGCATTTCTTGTGATGGCGATTTGTTTTTCATACACCAAGACCCCTACTAAAAGGGTGTAGACGATTAAAGCCGCGAGACCCGAAAATCCGAAAAGTAAGGCAAGTTGAATTAACGCATTCCCGTCCATTGAACCTTCGAAATGTGATCTGTACCAAAGTATCGTAATCACTATAGCGATGAGTAACCCCCCGATTTTTTGAGCTCCCTTGGGAATATCCTCTTCAACTGGTTCCCAATGAAACCGTCCTTTCCAAGTAAGTGCGAGCGCTGCTGCGGCCGCAATGAGAGAGCCACCGGTCGCAACTATTTGAGCTAATACACCGTAAGAAGCCTCGGCCATTATCAAACCATTAACGTTAAGTCAAATGATGGGGGAATATCGAAAACCCCGCTGTCCCGAATTTCATCTCGATCAGCTGTAGCAAGAAGAAAGATATATCTGCCAGGAAGAATATAGCTTTCGGCCGGTGTAGTTGGTCCCGAAAAAACGATGAAATTAATAAAATATGCGGGTGAGTACGAAACGCGTGCCCCAATCGTTTGAGTGTGGACTCGAACGGTGAGCATATTGGACCCACCCGGACTATCGCTTGGTCGCTTTCCGAAGGAGAAGTAGGTGGACGCGGCCATTCTGCCAGTTAGGAAAGCTGTCAATTGTTGGCTAAACCCGAAGACGGCCTCCTCGGGCTTTAAATAATGAACTTCTGGATATATGTCACTTGGACGATTTTTAAAAATGTAATATATGTCTGCTGGGTTTGGTATGGGGGCGTACTTACCAGTTTCAAAATTTGGAATAGCAATTGGAACGATGAATTCACCCGCAGGTATACATGGCAAATAGCCATCGTAATACGAGCGAGTAAAGTGTAATTGCCTTTGGAGTTGTTCGACGTTTTGTTCAATGTCAGCTGTCGATGCAGTCGCATGTCTAAGGCCTTCAAATGAAATTGGTTGATTTCCTTCGTCGAGAATTTGATTTGCAAGATTTTCACAAATAGCTGATGCAGCGTCATGTATATGGCTTTGGAGATTCTGAAAAAGCGCTGTAGTCACTGCCCCGAAGTCTAACCTAGAATATTCCGGTTTCGAGACGGTCGCCGTTTCCTCTTGATCGGCTTGCATTTTGCTCGACTCTGGTTCGCTTTCCTCGTGTACGTAAGACATAGCACCTCCTCGGAAGGGGTCTGACCTGATTTTGATAAAGATCTAGTAGACGCGCGCCTGAAAATCACGAAGGAATTCGGCTACTTAAGTACAAGATTTTCGGCAGTAACGCCATATCTTATAACTTGCTGTCTTTCTTCGTAACTTAGTTAAGATTACTCTCTTAACTAAGCCGTAGACCGAAGTCGAAATGGCTTCGATGACCGCCTTTGATATGTCGCAAAGACTTTACCTTCCCTAGCAGGAAGGTTTCTTAAAGCCCATTCGTTGTAAGGGCGTTATGAATCCCAGCATTTTCATGGAACAATGCAACAGATTAAATCTATTGCATGAAAATTCACAGAAACAACCCCTTCCCACCGCCGACGGGCGTGTCGCGCACCTTTGTGCCTCGTGCGTTGAAATGACTCAGTAGATACCATCGAGTGATGTTATCGGTGTTTGTCAACGTAGTTGTCGCGTGACCTCAAGCGGCCTGCTTTAGTTG
>CAMLDH010000082.1 GCA_946478765.1 uncultured Oxalobacteraceae bacterium
TGCCTGCAGATACAGTGACATTTCGCCGATCTCGTCGAGGAACACGGTGCCGCCATCGGCCATTTCAATCAACCCGGGCTTGCCGCTGCGCTGTGCACCGCTGAACGCGCCCGGGGTGTAGCCAAACAGTTCACTTTCAGCCAAGCTCTCCGGCAAGGCTGCACAATTGAGTGCCAGAAAGGGCGCATTGCGGCGCGAACTGACGGCATGGCAGGCTTGCGCCACCAATTCCTTACCGGTCCCGGTTTCACCCAGTATCAGTAACGGCGCATCAACGGTTGCGACCCGCGCCGCACGCGCTTTCAATGCCCGGATCGGCGCCGATTCGCCAATCATCAAATGGAATCCGCTCCCTTGCGAATGTTGCAGTGCATGTATCCGCTCCCCCAAGCGGCGCGGCGCATGCAGCGTGATGACGCCGCCGACCGTCTGATCGAGACTGGCATCGATCTCTTCCGATACCGGGGTCACGTCGAGCAGAAAGGGCTCGCCGCGCAGCATGACCTCGCGCGCCGGAACGCGAAAGCCGCTGCCGACCAGCTCCGTCTCCAGCGCCGCTTCGCCGAACAATTCGCGCAAGGTCTTGCCATGCAAGGCGCTCTCAGTCATGTTCGCCACCGCCGCCGCCGCCGCGTTGACCGCGACGATCCTGCCATCGGCATCGACCGCCATCACGGGGTCTGCCATGACCGCCATCAATGTGTCGAGATGCAGGCGACGGCGCACTCCGGGCAGAATATCGACCGCCTGCACGACAGTGACGCCGGCGACCGCCATGCAATCGGCACGCAAGGTCGGCAGTATGCTTTCTTCGAGTTTGGGAATATCGATGAAGATATGCGGCGGCTCCACTTCGACTGCCACCACGTTCATGTGGCGTCGCGCCAGCACGGCGAGAATTTCGTGGGCAATGCCGACACGATCGGTGAACTGGACGTCTATGCGCATGGTGTCAGGGCTAAAGTGTCAGTGCAATGCGCGAATTTTGCGCGAGTAGATAGGGCGACAGCGTTGCCTTGCCACTTTAACCGCCTGTGCTTGCTGCGACAATAGTCGTGCGGCAGAGATTAACCAAGCGCAACGGCTGTCCGGTCCGCTCGGGCAATCCGCCCGCAGTCAGCGGGCGCGGCGCTGCCAGCATGCATTACGCCAGCAATTCGATCACGGTTAAAAATCCGACATGCAACAATGGGACGCCGAATACGAACGCGTCGGCAGCCGGCTAACCCATGCCCATCGCGTTCATGCATGTGCCTGTTGCGGCTGCACGATCGGCCGATTTCCGGCGCCATAGCGATCCATGAACAGTCCTTCCATATCGATGTCAGGTTGTCTGCCGGAGACGATATCGGCGATCACGCGGCCGGAGCCGCAAGCCATGGTCCAGCCCAGTGTGCCATGGCCGGTATTCAGGAAGAGATTGCGGTAAGGCGTCGGCCCGACCACCGGCGTACCATCCGGCGTCATCGGCCGCAAACCGGTCCAGAATTCCGCCTTCGCGACATCGCCGCCGTGCGGAAATAAATCGCAAACAGAATGCTCCAGCGTTGCACGCCGCGCCTTATGCAATTTGAGGCTGTACCCGGTGATTTCTGCGGTGCCGCCAACGCGGATACGGTCTCCCAGGCGCGTGATCGCGACCTTGTATGTTTCATCCATTACGGTCGATTCCGGCGCGCTCGCGGCATCGGTGATCGGCACGGTGATTGAATAGCCCTTGATCGGATAGACCGGAATGCGGATCGCGAGATCGCGCAGCAGAATCGGGGAATAGCTACCCAATGCCAGCACGTAGGCATCCGCTTTCATTTCCCCCTGCGACGTGACGACGCCGGTAATTTTCTTGTCGTCTGCCAGCAGGCGATCAATTGACACGCCATACTTGAATTTGACGCCGAGGCGTTCGGCCATCGCGGCGAGATTCTGGGTGAACTTGAAACAATCGCCGGTTTCATCGCCGGGCAGGCGCAATGCGCCGACGAATTTTTCCCGCACATGCGCGAGCGCCGGTTCGTTGCGAATGCAACCAGCCGGATCCAGCACTTCGTACGGCACGCTGTAACGGTCGAGAATCGCCATGTCGCCGGCCGCCGCATCGAGCTGCTTTTGGGTGCGAAACAACTGCATCGTGCCTTGCGTACGCTGGTCATAATCGATGCCGGTGTCGGCCCGCAAGGCAACCAGACAGTCGCGACTGTATTCGGCCAGCCTCAACATACGTGCCTTGTTGACCTCATACCGACTGGTGGTACAGTTCATCAGCATCTGCAGCAGCCAACGCCACATAGCGGGATCGAGGCTGGGCCGGATTGTCAGAGGACTGTGGCGCATCATCAGCCACTTGATTGCCTTGAGCGGCACGCCCGGTCCGGCCCACGGCGCCGAATAGCCGGGAGAGACTTCGCCCGCATTGGCAAAGCTGGTTTCCAGACCTGCGCCATCCTGACGATCGACGACCGTCACTTGATGGCCGGCCTGCGCCAGGTAATAGGCGGATGCGGTACCGATGACGCCACTGCCCAACACGATGATTTTCATAGCGACCTTTTTCATTTTCAGAGGGTTAAATGCGGTGTGCGGGTGACTGCAACCCGCCGGTATAGTTGCGCTGGTAACGATGCCCCAGGCTGGTCAGGATTTCATAGCCGATTGTTCCCGCCAAGGCAGCGGCCGCATCAACGGTGTGATGCGCAGAAAGAAGATCGGCGTACGCTCCCGGGATCAAAGATGCCGGATCGACGTCAGTCACGTCGAGCGTAATGGTGTCCATGGAGATGTTGCCGACCTGCGGCACCTGGACGCCATCGATGGAGGCGATGGCGCGATTGCTGAAGCTGCGCAGCCAGCCGTCCGCATAGCCAACCGCCACGGTCGCGATGCGGCTCGGACGAGACGCGCGATAAGTGAGGCCGTAACCGATGTGATCGCCGCTTGCAATGGTTCTGGTCTGGATTATTTTTCCCTGCAAACGCACGACAGGCTGCATCGGATTTTCCGCTCCATACATCGGCGCGATGCCGTATAGCGCACAACCGGGCCGCACCAGGTCGAAGTGAAAGTCGTCGCCCAGGAAAATTCCTGACGAATTCGCAAAGCTTGCCGCACACGCCGGCAACCGCTTGCGTAAAGCCTTGAATTTTTGCAGTTGCATGGCATTCATGGGGTGATCCCGTCGCTCGGCGCAAGCCAGATGGCTCATCAAGTAACGTAACTCAATACCGTCCAGAAATCCAGGATCGGCTATCCATGCGTCCACTTCCTCTAATGAGAGCCCAAGGCGGGACATGCCGCTATCGAGCTGGATGATCGCAGGTAGCGCGCGGTTGTGACGCTGCGCCAGCCGGCGCCACGCAGCTACCTGCGGCGTGCTGTTCAATACCGGAATCAAGCGGTGCGCGATGAACTCCTCGTCGCTGCCCACGGGCGGTCCGTGCAATACGTAGAGCTGGGCATCGACCGGTAAATGAGGACGCAATGCGATTGCCTCATCCAAGTGTGCGACAAAGAAGTCGCGGCAGCCATCGGCGGCCAACGCTGGCGCGATGCGCGCGGCGCCCAAGCCGTACGCGTCGGCCTTGACCACGGCGGCGCAAACGGCATGCCCGGCGCGCGCGCGCAGCAGGCGATAGTTCGATCTAACCGCATCCAGATCGATTGTCAGTAATGCTCCTGCGTGCTTGCGCTGCTGATCCATGTCTTCTCACTTGTAAGGGTTGCCATATTGCCTGACCGCTTTCCGTGCAGCGGCAATGCATGGTATTTGGCAACATCCATGCCAAACAAAATAAGCCAATAAATTCAAAGACTTAGGTAAAACCTGGGTATAAACTCTACGATTTCCGTACATAATTCGATACACAAGACCGCAAAAGTGAGTGACAAATGGCAGAAAGGCAGGCGCAAAGCCCCGTCAGCGCTTGATTGTATTGATTTAGATACAGCGTATTTAATTTAATACATAGCGCTTTTGGATAGTCTGAATGAAGCCGGCGCGACGCTTACTTGCGTTCGTTCGGATGCAAGATGGCGTCAGATGACGCCGAAACGAAAATGACGCTCACTGCGCCTCGCCGCAAATGAGCGCAACGCAGATTTTGACTTGTCGGATCAATGGACCGGGTCGCGCTCAGCGCGCGTACCGTAATTTATCCAGCCATTCAATCAGTGGAATGGTGGCAGGCAACAGCGGTTCGACGCTCACGGCGCCCTGCCATGCGAATGCCTGGCCCTCTAGGCTTTGCGGTTCGCCGCGCCAGTCGCGGCTGATGTAGAAATGCAGGCGCACATGCGCATGCGGATACACATGCTCGACACCGCACCACGGCTCTGCGGAGATGATCTGCACGCCCAGTTCCTCGACGAATTCGCGCTTGAGCGCATCCAGAATAGCCTCGTCCGCCTCAACCTTTCCGCCGGGGAATTCCCAATAACCCGCATACGGTTTGCCCGTTGGCCGCTGGCCCAGCAGCACGTCGCCATTCGGCCGCATCAGGATGCCGACGGCGACGTCAATCGGCGGCGTGGAAAGTTGTGACATGAAGAGATAGGCGGTCGGAAGCGTTATGGAAACGGGTTCATTTCATCTTGCCGGCATGGTCTTTGGCAAATTGCCACGCCACGCGCCCAGACCGCGAACCGCGCTGCAATGCCCAGCGCAGGGCATCGCCTTTCGCCTCTTCAATTTGCGCTGCATTACAGCCGAAGTGGCCCAGCCAATGCGCAACGATGTCGAGATAATCGGTCTGCTTGAATGGGTAAAACGACACCCACAGCCCGAAGCGCTCGGACAGCGAAATCTTTTCTTCGACCGTTTCACCCGGATGCAAATCGCCGTCGTCGGTGTGCGTATACGTCGCGTTGTCCGACATCCGTTCCGGCATCAGGTGGCGGCGATTGGATGTCGCGTAAATCAGGACGTTGTCCGATTGCGCGCAGATGCCGCCGTCCAGTGCCACCTTCAGCGCCTTGTACCCGCCCTCGCCTTCTTCGAACGACAGGTCGTCGCAAAAGACGATGAAGCGCTCGGGCCGCGCCGCAACCAGATCGACGATATCCGGCAAATCCGCCAGATCGTCCTTGTCGACTTCGATCAGACGCAAACCCTGCGCAGCAAATTGGTTCAGGCAAGCCTTGATCAAGGACGACTTGCCGGTGCCGCGGGCGCCGGTCAGCAGCACATTGTTGGCCGGCAAACCCTGTACGAACTGCCGTGTGTTTTGTGCGATCTGCTGCTTTTGCGCGTCGATATTGTGCAAGTCGGACAAGGCGATCGGCGCGATGTGCGCAACCCGTTGCAAATAGCCGCGACTATCCTTGCCACTGCGTTTGCGCCAGCGAAATGCGATACCGGCCTTCCAATCCGGCTCCGTTGCCGTATCCGGCAGCAGCGCTTCCAGGCGGCCGAGCAATGCTTCCGCACGTACGAGAAATTGATCCAGTTGCGTCATCGTTATCAGGATCGGTAATCTGCATTGATCGTCACATACTCATGCGACAGATCGCAAGTCCAGATTGTCGCTGCCGCATCGCCGCGCCCCAGCTTGACGCGCACCGTGATTTCACTTTGTTTCATCACGCGTTGACCATCTGCCTCCTGATACTCGGGATTGCGTCCGCCGTTCCGGGCGACCCACACATCATCGAGGTACAGGTTCAAACGGGTCACATCCAGATCAGTGACGCCCGCATAACCAATCGCGGCAAGAATGCGGCCGAGGTTGGGATCGGATGCAAAAAAAGCGGTTTTCACCAAGGGAGAATGGCCGATCGAATAGGCAATCTTGCGGCATTCTTCGACGTTGGCGCCCTGCTCCACCGTGATGGTAATGAACTTGGTTGCGCCTTCGCCGTCGCGCACGATCATCTGCGCCAGTTCCTGCGACAGACCGATCACCGCCGCCGACAACGCAGCGTATTCCGGCGAATCGATCTCGTTTACCTCGAGTTGCGCGGCGCCGGTGGCAATCAGCATGAAGGAATCATTGGTCGAGGTGTCGCCATCGATCGTAATACAATTGAACGACTTGTCGGCAACCTCTTTCACCAGATGATCCAGCACCGATTGCGACACCTTGGCATCAGTCGCCAAAAACCCCAGCATGGTTGCCATGTTCGGCTTGATCATGCCAGCGCCTTTGCTGATGCCGGTCAGCGTGACCGTCTTGCCATTGATCGTCACCTTGCGCGATGCTGCCTTCGGCAATGTATCCGTGGTCATGATCGCTTCGGCAGCGTGATACCAGTTGTCTTCCTTCAGATTCGCAATCGCCTGCGGCAAGCCGGCCACGACGCGATCCACCGGCAACGGCTCCAGAATAACGCCGGTCGAAAACGGCAGAATCTGCGACGATTCGCAACCGAGCAGGTCTGCCAACGCCACGCAGGTCGCATTGGCGTGCGCGAGTCCCGCCTCGCCGGTCCCGGCATTGGCGTTACCGGTGTTGATCAATAATGCACGAATCGGCGAATTCGCGATATGCAAGCCTTCCAGGTGCGCCTTGCATACCTGGACCGGTGCGGCGCAAAAGCGGTTGGTCGTGAATACACCGGCCACGGTCGCGCTTGGCGCCAGCTTCATCACCAGCACATCCTTGCGATTGGGTTTGCGCACGCCTGCCTCGGCATAGCCCAGTTCGATCCCGGCGACAGGATGCAGGTTAGCAGGAATGGGAAGGGGGAAATTGACGGCCATAGGAATTTGATTGGGTGATAGCGTGAAAGTAGTTCGTTATTGTAAACGCATATGCCGCGATTGCAGCCGGCAACATGAGAGAACGTGATAGCCAAGGCACCGCGAAAACTTCGCAAGATTGCCAAAATAAAAAAAGGGCAGGTTACCCCGCCCTTCCTTGATGCCATTTGCCCGACTGGCGTTACGCCAGCCTGCCGTGACACTGTTTATATTTCTTCCCGCTGCCGCATGGGCATGGATCATTACGGCCTACTTTCGGCATTGCATTGACCATCGTGTGTGACCGTGCATCCTCCGCATTGGCAGTCGGCGCCAGCAACTCTTCGGGCGCCGCATCAGGATTGAAGTCGGCATGCTGATAATGCACATTCTCGACATGCGAATGCGCCAACTCCTGCTCTGCCGCGTCGATTTCCGCACGCGACTGTATATGCACCGTCATCACGATTTTGACTACTTCATTCTTGATCATGTCGAGCATCTGGCCGAACAGCTCGAACGCTTCGCGCTTGTATTCCTGTTTCGGATTTTTCTGCGCATAGCCGCGCAGATGAATCCCCTGGCGCAAATGATCGAGCGCCGCGAGATGTTCACGCCAATGCGTATCGACGCTTTGCAGCATCACGCTGCGCTCGAATCCGGCAAAGGCGTCCTTGCCGATGACGCTGGTCTTGGCATCATAGGATTCGTCGGCAGCCGTCAGCACGCGATCCAGCAATTCTTCATCGGTCAGGTTCGGCTCGGCCGCCAGCATGATGGACAGCGGCACTTCGAGCTGCCATTCATTGGCCAATGCCGCTTCCAGCGACTTGATGTCCCACTGCTCTTCCATCGATTCAGCCGGCACATACGTGCGGAACAAGTCGGTGAATACGCCATGCCGCAGCGATGCGATCAACTCGGCGACATCCTGTGCCTCAAGCAATTCATTGCGCTGCTGATAGATCACCTTGCGCTGGTCGTTGGCGACATCGTCGTATTCCAGCAATTGCTTGCGAATATCGAAGTTGCGTGCCTCCACCTTGCGCTGCGCGGATTCGATCGAACGCGACACGATACCGGCTTCGATCGGTTCGCCTTCCGGCATCTTCAGGCGGTCCATGATCGCGCGCACGCGGTCGCCGGCGAAAATGCGCAGCAACGGATCATCGAGCGACAAATAGAAGCGTGAGGAGCCAGGATCGCCCTGACGGCCGGAACGGCCCCGCAACTGGTTGTCGACACGGCGCGACTCGTGGCGCTCGGTGCCGATGATA
Organism: uncultured Oxalobacteraceae bacterium; assembly: GCA_946478765.1. Next base: position 7,948 of record CAMLDH010000082.1, read on the forward strand.
TGCAGGCCGCCGGCATTGACCACGTGATCGTGCAGCGATTGCCATTCGTCGCGCAGCTTTTGCGCCTTGATCTGTTTCTCGGTCTCGGTCAGATTGGCGTCTGCCTCGGTAATCTGGATCTGCTTTTCGACATTGCCGCCCAAGACGATATCGGTACCGCGACCCGCCATGTTGGTCGCAATCGTGATCATCTTCGGACGGCCTGCCTGCGCAATGATTTCCGCTTCGCGCGCATGCTGCTTGGCATTCAACACGTTATGCGCCAATTTGGCCTTGGTGAGAATGCCCGACAACAATTCGGAATTCTCGATCGATGTGGTGCCGACCAGGACCGGTTGCCCGCGTTCGTAGCAATCCTGAATGTCGATCAGCATCGCCTTGTATTTTTCTTGCGCGGATTTGTACACCTGATCCTGGCGATCCTTGCGCTGGCTCGGCCGGTTCGGCGGAATCACGACGGTTTCCAGACTATAGATTTCCTGGAATTCGTACGCTTCCGTATCCGCGGTACCGGTCATGCCGGACAGCTTGCCATACATGCGGAAATAATTCTGGAAGGTGATCGAGGCCAGCGTCTGGTTCTCGTTCTGGATCTTGACATGCTCCTTGGCCTCGACTGCCTGGTGCAGCCCTTCCGACCAGCGGCGCCCGGTCATCAAGCGGCCGGTGAATTCATCGACGATGACGATTTCGCCGTTTTGCACCACGTATTGCTGATCCTTGTGGTACAGCGTATGCGCGCGCAACGCGGCATACAGATGATGAATCAAGGTGATGTTGGCGGCATCGTACAAGGACGCGCCTTCCGGCAGCAAGCCCATGCGCGTGAGGATTTGCTCGGCCTTTTCGTGACCATCCTCGGTCAGCAATACCTGATGCGCTTTCTCGTCCTTGGTATAGTCGCCCGGCACTTCGATCTTGCCTTTGCCGTCCGACGTTTCTTCACCGATCTGCAAGGTCAGCAAGGGCGGCACTTCATTGATCTTGTGATACAGGTCGGTGTGGTTTTCCGCCTGACCGGAAATGATCAACGGCGTTCGCGCCTCATCGATCAGGATCGAGTCCACTTCATCGACGATCGCAAAATTCAGGCTGCGCTGCACACGGTCGCCCGCGTCGTACACCATGTTATCGCGCAGGTAGTCGAAACCGAATTCGTTGTTGGTGCCGTAGGTGATGTCCGATGCATAAGCGACCTGCTTGGCATCGTGCTCCATTTGCGACAGGTTGACGCCGGTGGTCATGCCCAGCCAGCCGTAGAGCTTGCCCATCCAGTCCGCGTCGCGCTGGGCCAGATAGTCGTTGACCGTCACGACGTGCACGCCTTTGCCGGACAGTGCATTCAGATAGGCGGGCAAGGTCGCCATCAAGGTTTTGCCTTCGCCGGTCCCCATCTCGGCGATCTTGCCGAAATGCAGAACCATGCCACCGATCAGTTGCACATCAAAATGGCGCATCTTGAGCACGCGCTTGCTTGCCTCTCGGCACACCGCAAACGCTTGCGGCAAAATGTCGTCCAGCTTTTCGCCCTTGGCGACGCGCTCTTTGAATTCCGGCGTCTTCGCCTGCAATTCGGCATCGGAGAGTTTCTCCATCGCCGGCTCCAAGGCATTGATCTCGCGAACAGTTTTTTGATATTGCTTGAGCAACCGCTGATTGCGGCTACCGAAAATCTGGGTCAGTAATGACATGCTTGAATTCTAAAAAGACGCCGTAAAAAACCCGTAGGCGTGAAAGAGCGTACCGGGCTGGAATTTGACTAAATTGCGGATTTTATCATGCTGCCCCCACAAGATTGGGTTATCAGTAGGAAACAGGTTTCCTGATGCAGCGTGAGTGAAGGAACAAAGTGCACGTCCGAAAATAGCAAAACTTCCGCTGCAAGCGGAAATCTCTATTTTTGGACTTGCGGAACGGGCTTTTGTTCAGCCGGCGCTATTATTTGGATGCGAGTGTCGCGATTCTGGCTTGATCGGCGCCGGCGGAGAGAAACTTGTTCGGATTTTGCTGAATGCCTTTGACCAGCACTTCAAAGTGCAGATGAGAACCGGTGGAACGCCCGGTGGAACCGATGTTGGCAACGTGCTGGCCGCGCTTGACGATATCGCCGACCTTGACCAGCAATTTCGATGTGTGACCATAGCGCGTCACGATATCGTTGCCATGGTCGATTTCCAGCATGTTGCCGTAGTCATGATGGTATTCGGCCGCAATCACTACGCCCCCCGCAGCGGCAACAATCGGCGTACCGGTCGGCGAGGCGAAATCGATTCCTTCATGGAACGCATTGCGGCCGGTAAACGGATCTAGCCGCCAGCCAAAGCCGGACGCGTTGTAACTCACATTGACCGGTTGAATTGTGGGCAACAACTTGGACTTGATCTTGTCGCTCATCAAGGTCGTTTCGACCACATTCATATAGTCGGCGCGATGCTCGACATCCCTGGCCAGCGCATCCAATGCGCTCTGGAACTCGACCATGTTCAAATCGTGCGCTCCCATGGCGGACGGTTCGGCGCCACCACGCCCCGGCTTGTCCTTGAAATTGAATTCTTCCGGCTTCACGCCAGCCAAGCCCTGCACCCGCTCACCCAAGGCATCGAGACGCATCAACTGCGCTTGCATTTCGCCCAACTTCATCGCCATGGCGGCGAGATTTTCTTTTACATACCGGTCTTTTTTGCTGGTGTCGTCCTGTGTCGCGGGAACCAAAGCACCTTGCATGAATGGCAATTTCATGTCGGCGGCGTGGCGCAAGGTCAGGTAATACAGCAATGAAGCCGCCATGATCACGGCGGCGAAGAATGTCAGTGCGGCCAGCAGGATATGCCTGGAGCCCAAAGTGACTGACTTGGCCGTAAAGCGTGGGTGCAGCAGAATAATTTGCATGCAGACTCCTCGTGCTCGTCCATCGTGGATGAGGTGTGATAAGGTTTAACGATGAAGCGTCCCTCCTCGTTTATTCCTTACCGACCAAACGCCCGGCCCAAAACAGCCAAGGGCGCAGCGGATTTTTTACAGTCGCATGACAAGATGGCAGCCCTGCTGCCCACCGTGACCCGCATGGTCGCGCTGCAAAAGGACTGCGCGACCACACTTCCCGTCATGTTCGATGCCTGCACCGTACTGCAATTTGAATCGGATCAACTGGTACTGTCGACACCCAATGCGTCGCTGGCGGCAAAGCTGAAACAACAGCTGCCAAAACTACAAGAAGGCTTGCAGAAACGGGGCTGGCAGGTTAACGCAATCCGTCTTAAAGTGCAAGTTACCAAAATTGTCGACAATTCAATAAAAACCAAGCAATTGATGTTGCCGAAACAAGCTATATCTGCATTGGCAGAACTCGGCAATACACTGGAAAACTCCCCGCGCAATGACGCACTAAAGGCAGCTCTTAGTGCAATGGTGCGCCGTCATCGTGCGGCGTAGCGCCGCCGAAAAACCATCTTCAATTGTAAATTATTGCCTCAAATTATTAAAAAACAATCAATACTCACCTTAGTATTTTGGTAAGTCATTGTTTTACTTGGCTTTAATTTGATGATTTTCAATATACTCCCTGACGCAACATTTTCAAGAGTTTTTACAATTAAAATATGCGACAACATTGCACGTTGGGCATGAAGGAATGGAAGGAAATAAAGAGAGAAGCCGAAAACGCTGGCGTGCGCACCGCTCTATCGGACAAGGCAGTGCAGCGTCTTGAGTGAAATAAACGCGGCGCGTGCTTACCTAATTAAGCGCCCATTCCTGACCGACCTGCCGCAAATAACCATGCGGCGCCGACTCCAGGGTGTCGAAAGAGACGATCTCATAGGCGTCCGGCTGGGCCAGCAATGCGCGCAGCAACTGGTTATTCAGCGTGTGTCCGGACTTGTGCGCAATGTAACTTGCGAGCAAGGGATGACCAATCAGGTATAAATCGCCAATCGCGTCGAGAATCTTGTGGCGCACGAACTCATTGTCATAGCGCAGCCCATCTGAATTTAAGATGCGATATTCATCCATCACAATCGCATTTTCGAGCGAACCGCCGCGCGCCAGACCGATGCCACGCAACATCTCGACATCCTGCATGAAGCCGAACGTGCGCGCCCGCGAGATTTCCTTGACGTAGGATTCGATGACGAAATCGACTTCCGCAGTCTGGCCCGTGCCATCTACCGCGGGGTGATTGAATTCGATGAAAAATTTGAGTTTGAAACCGTTATAGGGGTCGAGCCGCGCCCATTTTTCTTGCTCACCCTGGCCCTCGCGCACTTCCACCGGGCGCTTGATGCGGATGAATTTTTTCGGAACATTCTGCTCCTGCAAACCGGCCTGCTGCAGCAGGAAAACGAACGACGAAGCCGAGCCATCCATGATCGGAATTTCTTCGGCCGTCACATCGACGTACAAATTGTCGATTCCCAAACCTGCGCAAGCCGACATCAGATGTTCCACCGTCGACACTTTCACGCCCCCCTTGTCCAAGGTGGACGCCATGCGCGTATCGCCGACGCCAAGCGCCGTGGCCGGCAAATCGACTACAGGATCCAGATCCACACGACGAAAAACGATCCCCGTATCGGGGGCAGCAGGACGCAATGTCAACACGACCTTGGTACCGGAATGGAGACCGACGCCGATGGTCTTGACAAGTTGTTTGACAGTACGTTGTTTGAGCATGGCCGAAATTATAGCAACTTACCCTATGCACAGTTGTTGCGGGATGTAACCGTTGTTGGGCAAAAAAGACGATAGCTCCCTCCTGAAATAACCCTGGGTACTTGCTTACAAGATTATGCGATTTGCCTGAAACGCAGCTACCAGAGACATCAAATTACTTGCAGATAGATGGCAAATTTTCTGAAACGGCTTGCTGTGCTTCGCAAGGAACTCGGTCTGTGCATGCATTGGATTCGATTGCGCGGCTTGTGACTGTTGCAGGCTGAAAAAGGAAAAGCCTCCTGTAAATCATCGACACCACGGACATCGCCGTCTTCCTGGCGGCTAAAAAAAGAAGCCATTGCATCCAGAAAGTCCGAAGGCAATGGCTTTTTTATTTTGAAGTGAAGGAAGAGAAGTTTGTGCGATAAATCGTTGAGCTTCGCAAGCTCAGCGCCAACCTACGTTGGCCCGACTTACCGCGTTGGCGGAGGAATTGAACATCCGGCTGCTGTGGCTGCCTCGGCAGGCTTCCGAACTCAACCCGATGGACCAGCTCTGGCGCGAACTGAAACGGCTCGTTGCCG